>JABDHA010000052.1 GCA_013285705.1 Acidobacteriota bacterium | reverse complement strand
TAAAACTACGCTGCTGGGGCTGGTCGCAGGCGTGCTGCGCGCAAAGACGGGTACCGTGCGCGTTCTGGGGAAGGATATGAGCAGCCTGTCGCCTTCCGCCAGAGACCGTCATCGCGGCGCTGAGATGGGCTATATTTTCCAGAGCTTCAACCTGATTCCCTATCTCTCCGTTCGCGAGAACATCGCCCTGCCCTGTCATGTGCATGCAAAACGGATGAAGCGAATCACAGCCTCTACTCTTGATGGAGAAGTTTCGCGGATTGCTGGACGACTCGATCTGGACGGCTTTCTCGACAAGCCGGTGACTAAACTGAGCACCGGCCAGCAACAGCGCGTCGCTATCGCCCGCGCCGTGATCGGAGCGCCGCGCCTGGTCATCGCGGATGAGCCTACCTCGTCGCTCGACCGCGAGCGCCAGGAAGGCTTCCTTAGGCTTCTGATCGAAGTCTGCAATGAGGCCCGCTCCACGTTGATCTTCGTAAGCCATGACAGCTCTTTGATGACCCGCTTCGAGCGCCACATATCCATACCGGAGATCAACCAGGTGGTCACATGTTAGTTTTATTGCGACTTGCCTTCTCTTCGTTGAAAAGCCGGAAGATGACGACGAGTCTCACTGTCTTTTCCATTGCGCTGAGCGTGTTGCTGCTTGTAGGAGTCGACCGTATCCGTCAGGGCGCGCAAGAGGGTTTTGCAGGCACGCTGAGTCAGACGGATCTGGTTGTCGGGGCACGCGGCGGCTCTCTGCCTTTATTGCTGTATTCCGTCTTTCATATCGGCGAGCCTTCGAATGAAGTCTCCTACGCCTCGTATGAACATTTCCGCGACCATCCGGCCGTGCAATGGACGATCCCATTTTCGATGGGCGACAGTCATCATGGCTATCGCGTGATTGCGACAGATGATAATTTCTACGAGCACTACCGCTACCATCGTGACCGCTCTGTCGATTTCGCCAGCGGGTCGAGGCCCGAGGGCATCTTTGATGCGGCGATCGGCAGCGAAGTAGCAGCGCGTCTCGGCTACCATGTTGGCTCGAAGATTGTTTTGAGCCACGGGCTGGAAACCATAAGTCTGCTAAAACATGCGGACAAGCCTTTTACCGTGGTTGGTGTTCTAGACCATACTGCGACGCCTGTGGATCGCTCCATTTACATCACGCTCTACGGCGAAGAAGCCATCCACATCGACTGGGCCAATGGCACGCCCCCTGCGCTCGGAGAAGAAATTCCGGCGTCGAAAATCCGCAAGGAAGACCTGCATATCAAAGACATCAGCGCGTTCCTCGTCCGTACCCGGTCGCGCGTGGATACGCTGCTGCTGCAGCGCGAGATCAACACCTACCGCGAGGAGCCGCTGACCGCGATCATACCGGCGCTGACGCTGCAGGAGCTCTGGAGTCTGTTGAGCTACGCCGATGTCGCGCTTTCCCTGGTAAGCGGAGCAGTGCTTGTGGTGGGCTTGCTCGCCATGCTGATTGCTCTTTACACCGCATTGAACGAGCGCAGACGAGAAGTGGCCGTCCTGCGAGCGATTGGATTTCATGCCCGCCAGATTTTCATCTTGTTCATCCTGGAATCGACACTCATTAGCACGGTGGGCGTGGCTCTCGGCATCGCCGCGGCATACGGGCTGCTATGGGTGGTTCGCGCGCCGGTCGAGGCACACTTTGGAATCCCCCTGGCGATGGTTGGATTCTCATCGCGGGTCTCTCTCTACGCATGTGCGGTGATTCTGGCAGGCGCGCTTCTCGGATGGGTGCCTGCGATGCGTGCATACCGGAATGGTTTAATCGATGGTCTCAATGCACAATGACAAAAGCAACTGCGTGCATAAGAATAGGATTTCCTGCAGGTAAAATTGTCATCCGCACTTCGAGATGGGGTATAGATGTCTGCTGAACGTCGCACCTATGTTCGTTTTGTTCTCTCGTTTCTGCTTTTTGCCCTTAGCGGTGTTGCTTTTCTGGACCGCACGAATATCTCGATCGCCGGGCTGCAGATCAGCTCGGAATATGGGCTGGGCAACCAGCACCTCGGATGGATATTCTCAGCCTTTCTTGTCGGCTATGCGGGATTCCAGATCCCGGCCGGTTGGCTCGCGGCGCGGTTTGGCCCACGGCGCGTGCTGGCATTCGGAGTTTTGTGGTGGGGCATAGTCACTGAACTCACCGCCCTGCTGCCCACGAACATGTCGCATGCGATTCTGGTTTTGATTGCCATCCGCTTCGCGCTGGGAGCAGGGGAATCCGTGGTGTATCCGGCGGCGAACCAGTTTGTGGCACGATGGATTCCCCAGCAGGAACGCGGCTTCATCAACGGACTCATTTTCGCAGGTGTGGGCGCGGGAAGCGGCCTTACTCCTCCGTTGCTGACATGGCTCATTTCGAATCACGGATGGCGTGCCGCCTTCTGGTTCAGCGCCATCATTGGCGTCGTTGCGGGGATCGTATGGTGGTATGCGGCCCGCGACACGCCCGAGGAGCATCCTCATGTATCGCCCCTGGAGTTGCAGACCATCCTGGATGGCATGGAGCCTCTCCCGCTTGCAGTTGCAGCTGCGGAAAAATCAAAGGCTCCGCACATCTCATGGAGAGCCATCTTTCATCGGCGCGACCTTGCAGCTTTAATGGTTGGATATTTCACCTTTGGTTACATCGCCTGGATTTTCTTCAGCTGGTTTTTCCTCTACATGGCGCAGGTTCGCGGCTTCAATCTGAAGGCGAGCGCGCGTTTTGCCATGTTGCCCTTTCTTTCGATGACGGTTTTCTGCCTCGTGGGCGGTGCATTGAGCGACCGTCTGACTCGCAACTATGGTCTCCGCACAGGCAGGTGCGTGCTTGCATCCGCCGCACTTTTTTTAACCGCGGGCTTTCTGATTCTGGGCTCTCAGGTGCATAGCCCCAGCCTTGCCGGGCTCATCCTGGCAGGCGGCGCCGGAACGCTCTATCTCTCGCAAAGTTCTTTCTTTTCAGTTTCAGTCGATATCGCCGGGCGCAGTTCGGGCGTCTTCTCGAGCATCGTAAATATGGGGGGGCAGATCGGGGGCGCCGTGACGGCCTCGCTCACGCCCTGGATTGCACAGCACTTCGGCTGGACCAGCTCCTTTGGCTTGGCTGCCGCGCTGGCAGTTGTTGGTTCCATCTGCTGGCTGGTCGTCCATCCGGAACGTCCTCTGGAAGCAGCTCCGGAGGCACTGGGGAATCGATAATCTTAATACGGCGTATAACTGCTTTTTAAGTTTCCTTTACAATTCCCCTCAATTTGTGATGCCGTATGAATAACCGTTCACGGCATGCATGTTTCTGTCCGATGTCCGTTCAAGCTCGCCCCCTCGCGTCCCGGGAACGCCGTAGCACGACTGTGGCTTGTTGTGGCCCTGTTCGTTGCTGGTGCTGGAGTCGCATATCCGGCCAGTGAAGGACATAGCACTCTCCGGCTCTCGGAATACCAGAAACAATACTGGCAGGTCGAAGAGGGTCTGCCGGAAAACAATGTCCGCATGATCACGCAGCGGCCTGACGGGCTCCTGCTGCTCGCCATGTCCTCCGGACTGGCTACCTTCGATGGCCTCCATTTCCAGAACCTTTCGATCCCCGGGGATGTCGATGGTGAGGCCGTCAATGCAGTCCTGACAGGACGAAATGGCGATCTCTGGATCGGCACCGACGGGCGCGGCGTGCTGCAGTACAACGGTTCCGGCGCTCCGAACAACATCAGCGAGCTTGCCGGCCGCATGAACGAGCGCGTTCGCATGCTATATGAGGATGCCGCCGGAGCTCTCTGGATTGCCACGCAGAACGGTATCGAACGGTATCGCGACGGCCAGCTGGAGGTTTTCAGCGAGGCCGGCATGATCTCCGGCGATATCACATCTCCCTTCGCGGAAGATGATCGCGGGGGCATCTTCTTTGTGACCTCAAACGGCCTCTTTCATCTGACAAATGGCAAACCGGAGCCGTATACGCTGCACAATATGGCGCTCGGTAGACCCGTTGGCATCTATCGGGACCCGCAACACCGGCTCTGGGTTGGAACTCTGAACGGTGTGGTACGCCTGGCGCCGCGCAAAGAAGGCTCAGGGTATGACGAAGTGGTAGCGGCCCGCGTCAAAAGCCCGGTGACTGTGCTTTTAGGCGATGCTCAAGGCAATCTCTGGTTTGGGACGCGGCATGACGGTCTCTGGCGCATCAGCGATGACGAGGTGACGTCATGGGCATCACGCAACGGATTGCCCGATGACACCATAAGCTCCTTATTTATCGATAATGAGCAGAACCTATGGATCGGCATGGAGACAGGCGGCCTGAGCCGCTGGCGCAAAGCGCCTTTCGCTGCCTACGGAGAGCCGGAGGGTTTACCCGCAACCTATGCCGCAAATGTTTTTGCGGATAGCCACGGCGATCTCTGGCTCGGCACATGGGGCAACGGTCTCTATCGCATTCATCACGGGAAGCTGGTCAATGCCACTCCACCCGACCTGTCGCTTGCTACACCCATTCGTGCTCTTGCCGAGAATCAGCATGGACAGCTATGGGTTGGAACATGGTTCGATGGGGTGTACCGCTACGATGGTCGCTCATTCCGCCACTACCTTCTTGGCAATGAGTCTCCGGGAAATGCAGTCAGCTCAATCCTCGTCGATCGCAAGGGCGGCCTCTGGATTGGCACCTATACAGGCCTTCTCTATTTCCCGGATGGAGAGCCGGAGGCGATGCAGCGGTCTTTATTTCTCGATTCAAAGCTGATCACCTGCCTGCTCGAAGATGTCGACGGCTCCATCCTTGTCGGCGCCAGTACAGGTCTCTTCCGCGTGCGCGATGGACACTCCTCACCGATCACGGATTTGCCGCACCCTCATGTGATCTCGCTCATGCGAGACAGTCTCGGCTACACATGGATCGGCACGAAGGAAGGAGGGCTGTCGCTTCTCAGAAATGATCGAGCGGAAGTATTGAATGGCAAGAGCGGACTGCCGATGCTTCCTGTTCGCACCGCCATCGAGGACGGCGATGGGCATCTCTGGCTGGGAACATCGCACGGCGTCGTGCGGGTTAAGGTCTCCGCGCTCCATGACATTGCAGATGGGAAAGAAGCGTATCTTGCTCCCGTTCTCTTTGGACGGGCCGATGGCATGCGATCCAGCGAGTGCAGCAGTCCTTCCCTGCCGGCATCTGCCCGCGCCGCCGACGGCACGCTCTGGTTCGCCACCACCGCGGGTTTTGCGCATACTACCGATATCGCGGCAGCATCGGTAGCTCCCCACCCCATCGTCCCCGTTCTGGGCTGGACACTCAGCGATGATCTGAACCCCCAACATTCACTTACGGGAGATCATGTCGAAATCGAGGCTGGCCAGTCAGATGTGACTTTTCTCTTCAACGCAGTCCATCTTTCCAACCCTTCGCAGATTGAGTTCCGTTACCGGCTCACCGGCTATGATTCCGATTGGACCACAACCCACGCACGCCTCGCTCGCTATCGCCGCCTTCCGCCGGGCAAGTATCGCTTTGAAGTGCAGGCGCGTCACAGCGGACAGGCATGGGACTCTGAGGTTGCCGCGATACCAGTGAAACAGGAAGGCCACTTCTATCAAACCTGGTATTTCTACCTCGCGATCCTGGTGCTCGCGGCTGCTTTGGCCGTACAGTTTTTCAAGCAACGCGTACAACTGGTCAAGGGACGGATCGGCGTCGTCATCGAAGAGCGAAACAGGATTGCGCGCGAGTGCCACGATACATTGATGGCGGGCTTTGCCGCCATCTCATGGCAACTGGAAGCAACCGCAAAAATCTTTCGCGACGGCGCTCTGGTCGATACCCCAGCGGCAAAGTCCTGCGATCTGGCCCGTAGCATGGTGTCCCACTGCCAGGCCGAGGCGCGGCGCATTATCTGGGACCTGCGAGATACGGGATACATGACGAATATCCTATCCCATGCACTTTCGAGCACTTTAAGCGCGCAGGAACCGGGCGACTCGCCCATCGTCACCTTCCGTGTCGAAGGCCATGAGGTTCCTCTGGCTCCTGCCTATGTTCATCACCTCGTGTGCATTGGACAGGAAGCGGTATCGAATGCAATGCGACACGCTTCGCCCTCTCACATTGCGGTGCACCTGCGTTATGAGATGGATTCCCTGAATCTCACCATTCGCGACGATGGCAGCGGGTTCCGCGGCGACACCGCCAAAGTCGGACATTTTGGCATCCCCGTCATGGAGGAGCGCGCGCGAAAAGTCGGCGGCGTACTGCGTCTTCAGAGCTCGCACGATGAAGGAACCGAAGTGTCGGTGATCGTATCCTTCAATTCTCTGCAGGATGTCACTCAACAACAGCAGCAACAATACATTGTTCCGTGGATTGGCATATGAAAGAGATTCGCGTTCTTTTGGTCGAAGATCATTTCCTGGCACGCATGGCTCTTCATTCCGTTCTGTCAGGGCACTCGCAGATTCGTATCGTTGGCGAGGCGTCGGATGGTGAAGAGGGGCTCCTGATGTACAAGTCGCTGCAGCCCGATGTGGTTGTTCTCGACCTGCGCCTCCCGCGTATGAGCGGCTTTGAGCTGATCAATCGGCTACGCCAGGAGTTTCCCAAGGTGCACATCGTAGTCCTCTCAAACTATCAAGGGAGTGAAGATATCTATCGCGCGGTTCGTTTTGGGGCAATGGCGTATCTCACAAAAGATGCGAGCGGCGAAGAGCTGGTCAATGCGATTCAAAGCGTAGATCGCGGCCTTCGTTATCTTCCTCGCGTTGCCCTCGACCGGCTGGCGGAGCGCATTCCCGCAGTCGATCTCACCCCACGCGAATCCGAAGTACTGGCATGCATCGCACAGGGAAGGTCAAATCGCGAGATCGCCGACGATCTGCACATCGCAGAAAAAACGGTGCGTATCCACGTCTCTTCCGTTCTCGATAAAATGGGAGCGCGCGATCGGACGCAGGCTACAATCTACGCTCTCCAGCGGGGACTGATTCATCTGGACTGAACCCGTTCACAGAGCAGTGTCGCGCCGATAGGACATTTGTCCTATTTTGCAAAAGGGCGGGTGGCCCATGACAGCTATCGCTCAGTCACTTGAAATGGTTGTACCAAAACTGAAGTTCTGTATTTTTTCTGCGGGTTGGATGCATCTCTCGAACGCCACTTCTCATGTGAGGAACAATCATGGTGTCTGAACAGTGTACGGAGAACCAGCTTTCGCGCCGGAGATTTCTCAGTCTCTCTTCAGCCACGGCTGCCATTCTCGGCATCGCTCCCCTTGTCGGCAATGCTGCCGACTCACTCGCGGAAGACAGCACCTCGTCTGATGACTATTACACGAAGCTTGGTGTCGAGAAGATCATCAACGCCGCTGGAACTTATACCTATTTGACCGCTGCCTGCATGCCTCCACAGGTGCAGCGCGCCGTGGCAAAGGCTGCCCTGCATCCTGTCCGGCTGAAAGACCTGCAGCTTGCAGCGGGCGCGTACGTGGCGAAGAAGCTACGCTGCGAGGCCGCCATGGTCACCTCCGGCGCATCGGCCGCGCTTACGCTTGCGACCGCTGCCTGCATTTCCTCGGCGAATGGAGTCAGTGCTCAGGAGATTCCAGAGAACGTCGGCAAGATGAAGAACGAAGTGGTGGTGCAAAAAGCCCACCGCTATGAATACGATCACGCGATGTTGTTGTGTGGAACCCAGATCAAGGAAGTCGTCACCCTGGAAGACTACAAACGAGCACTCGGTCCGAATGTGGTGATGACCAATTTTTTCAATTCAGCCGAGCCTGGGCTCAATGGGGCGCAGATCGACCGCGAAACCTGGCTGAGTGTTGCACATGAGCACGGTGTCCCCTGCCACAACGATGCCGCTGCCGATATGCCTCCGATTGAAAACCTCTGGAAGTACACCGGCATGGGTTACGATCTGGTCTGCTTCTCAGGTGGTAAAGGAATTCGCGGCCCGCAGAATGCGGGATTGCTGCTCGGCAAAAAGCACTTGATCGATCTGGCCGTAACAAATAACAATCCCAATTCCGACGCAGTGGGCCGCGGGATGAAAGTCGCCAAAGAACAGATTGTCGGCATGGTTGCAGCCGTCGATTGGCTGCTCGAACAATCTGACGAGAAGAATCAGGCCGAGTACATGCGACAGACGGACATCATCGCGAACGCTGTGAAGGATGTGCCAACCATGAAGACGCGCGTCTTTATGCCGCCGATTGCGAATCATGTTCCGCATCTGTTGCTTTCATATGATCCGTCGATTGTAGGCATCACGACAAAGCAGGTGCAGGAAAGTCTGCGCACACAGAGTCCCTCGATTGAACTGAATCCGGCAACGGGCACAAGTTCAAGAGTAGGTATTCCATCAGATGAGAATACGATTGTCATCGCAACCTGGATGTTGCAGCCGGGCGAGGCAGAGATTGTTGGCCGAAGCTTGAAAGCTGTGCTTACGAAGAATCACGCATAACAGTCACTAGATAAACGATCCATTATCACCGAATGCAAGGAGAGAAACAGCATGGAACAGCAGTCCAGAAGAGGTCTTCTTAAGAACGCAGCCATCGCGGCAGCGGCAGTAGGTAGCGCAGCGGTGCTGAGCGAAACAGCTTCAGCCAAAAGTCCGAAGATGGAAAAGAAAAGCTATCCGCCGCCAAAGCCGGGCGACACGCCCCTCTTCAGCAGTGCTGTTTCCTATGGCAACCTCTTGTTTCTGGCAGGTGTCGGCGCGCACTTCGAGGGCACGATTGAAGAACATACCAAGCATGTGCTCGATGAGCTCGAGAAGAACCTTACAGCGGCAGGCTCGTCGATGGACAAAGTTCTGAAGGTGAATGTCTACCTCAATGACATTAAAGATTGGGAGCGGATGAACACCGTGTACAAGGGCCGTTGGGGGAATGTTCCTCCGGTGCGAACAACCATTGCACCTGCCGGCGGGATTCCTGGAAATTCGCTGGTTGAAATCGATTTGATCGCTTACATCTGAACTGCCATTCTTTGACCACGAAAAGTTGGGTGTGTATGGAATGCCACCTGGACAGCAGTAAAGAATAGAGGCTGTGTGAACACAACAATGATCCGGGAGTGACATGGCGATCACCGTTACCCAGCAGGACCCGCGTTATCAAACGCTGAAAAAGAGCCGGAACCTTCGTTTACCGGCGTCGGAGGCGGATTTTGCCAGCCGCATCGAATTGTGCGAAACCGCATCCGACACGGCCGAGGCATTGCAGCGCATTGTAAGTGCAGGGCTGCGCCCTACTGTGCGCTGCGGCGGCCATTGTTATGAGGATTTTGTCGTCAACAATCCCGGCGGAGCGATTCTCGATTTCAGTCTTTTAGAGGAATCGCACTCAGCCGAAGACGGAGCGCGATACCGGATCAATCCAGGAAAGCAACTCGGGGATATCTATCTCGATCTCTACAAGCGCTACGGCGTAACCATCCCGGCAGGGACATGCTATAGCGTAGGCGCCGGTGGACACATCAGCGGCGGCGGCTATGGCGTGCTGTCGCGACTGCATGGTCTCACCACGGACTGGGTCTCGGCGGTGGATATCCTCACCGTCGATGCGAATGGCAAAGTGATCCAACGCCGCGTCGATAAACAGCATGACCCTGACCTCTTCCGCGCATGCCGGGGCGCTGGCGGCGGTAATTTCGGCGTCATCACTGCATTTTTATTCGACAAGCTGCCGCAGGCGCCACAAGAGGTTGTGCATACAGGCGTCTCCTTCGATTGGACTACGATGACTGAGGATCGCTTCATCGCCATCCTGACAACTTACGGCAATTACTGGGAGACACGTGGAAAAGATCCAGATACCTATGGTCTCTTCTCCATTATGGATATCTCCCATGCCTCGACGAAGCGTTTTGGCCTTTCACTGCAATTCTGTAATCCAGACGGAACGTGCAAGGACCTCAGCGTTGTAAACGAGTTTCTGGATCTTTTTTCGCACTGCAATCCCTCTCCGGGTGCTCCTGCTCCGGCGGGCGATCGAGCCATTTCGCGGCCTGCCCTCTCCGACGAGCCATGCACAGGAACGCATCCCATGTATCGTCGACTCTGGCTCGACGCCACCATCGGTGGCGGCGGCGGTGAAGGAAGCGGCCGGGCAAAATACAAGTCAACCTACATGAAACACAACTTCACCACAGAAGAAGCGAAGTGCATCTACAAGCACATGACAAGCGATCTGCATGGCATCGAGATGCGGGGATTCGTTTTGGCGGTGGACTCCTACGGAGGAGTGATTAACCAAAGTCACCTTGCGGAGGAGACATCCATCTGTCAGCGCTCGTCCATCATGAAGCTGCAGTTTCAGTCATACTGGCAGAATGCGGAAGATGACGCCGGACGCCTGAAGTGGCTGAAGGATTTTTACAGCGACTTATACTCCGGCCCCAACGTGGACCCTCGCTATACCCATACTCCATATCCCGGAGAGCATTACGAGGGTTGCTATATCAATTATCCCGATAGCGATATGCTGGCTTATCCATTTTGGCCGCAGCTCTATTACGGGGACCAGGGCCTGTATCCGTTTCTGCAAGGTGTGAAACGACGCTATGATCCCAACAATGTTTTTCACCACGCGATGTCGATCCGCTGGTAAAGCCACTTAAGCAGGAGTTTCTTTCGTCATGAAGCGCGATACGCCATGGAGCCGCAGAGCGTTTATGCAAGGTATCGGATATGTCTCCGGTATTGGGCTGCTGAATAAGATCGCTCCCGTGAATAAAATGCCGGAAGCGGCGCATTCTTGCATGGCTCCAAAGACTGGGTTCGCTTACGTAGGCTCAACAGATGAGGTCGGTACTTCCGGAATCCACGTCTTTGAGATACGCGGCGATCACTGGAAGTGGAAACAAAGCATTCCAAGCCGTTCCCCTGTATCTCTATTGCTTCATCCCAATCAGCAATCTTTATATGTAGTGAACGAAGTCGATGAACATGAAGGGTTGCCGCGCGGGACCGTCGAAGCGTACAGGATCAATGCTCATGACGGAACCCTTGCTTTGATCAATCGACAGCCACTGTCGCTCTCCGGCATCAATCCGCGGCATGCCACCGTCTCGCCCGATGGCAACTATCTCGTCGTGGCAATTCACGGTGGAGGCGCCTACAATGTGCTCCCGATTGGCCCCGATGGAGCGTTGCAACGCGTGTCGCAAATTATGAAGGAAGTCGGTGCCGGCACTCACCCGGTTTATCAAGCATCTGCCCATCCACATACGGTTGTGTTCGACGCGAAGGGACAATATCTTCTGGCAACCGATGCGGGATGCGACCGGATCAACCTCTTTACTTTTCAGAATGGCAGAATGATGCGAACCCGCCAGACCCTTTCCCAACCTGTTTCGGGGCCGGGACATCTTGCCATGCATCCGTCTGGAAAACTTTTTTACGTGTCAAATACGTTGGATGGATCGATCGATTGTTATCGCTGCTCGGACGAAAGAGAGATACGCCACGAACAGCGCATAGCGACACACGCAAAGACGTCCGCAGATGAAGCACAGCACATCGTCCTATCGTCATCAGGCCGCAATCTTTACGTGGCATCCGATGAAGGCATATCGGTTTGGGAAATCGATCCGATCACAGGAAAGTTGTCTGCCATCCAGCAATGGAGTATGAAAAACCGCTCGTTGCGAACCTTGATTCTGTCTCCGGATCAAGAGCATCTGCTTGCGGCCGATAGCTCTCGGCACGAATTACTTTCTATCCCTATTCATGCTGAAAATGGCAAGCTAGGCGCACCTTCCATCGTTGCGAACACTATCCCGTCCACAAGCCTCGCAGTGAAATACATTTGACTTGATATCGCCCGCGCTTCCATCGCACGCGTTCAAAAGTGATGCAATTCTGAGCGCAGCGAAGAATCTCAACGATATGTAAATCGCCGGGATTCTTCGTCGCCCTGCCCCTCAGCATGCTTATCCAAGATGCCCCATCTTGCCGTCGTTGTAATCCCGCACCGCCTGCATGATCTCGTCGCGAGAATTCATCACAAATGGACCATAGCTAAATACCGGCTCGTGGATCGGTTCGCCGCTCAGCACCAGAAGCGTCGTATCTTCTTTCGCCTCCAGCACCACGTGGTCTCCATCCGGACTCAGTGTGGCAATCCGAGCTTCGCCCTTCAGCTCATTTGAACTATCGATGACCACATCACCCTTCAACAGAACCACGCCCGAGTTATGCCCATCAGGGATTTGCAGCTCCACTTTGCTGCCAGCCTTCAACCGCACATCGAACAGGTTCACTGGCGTAAAAGTCTTCGCTGGACCCTGTATACCATGCAGTTCACCGGCAATCACCCGCACATACGAACCGTTGCCCAGATCGACGGATGGAATCTGCTCCTTCGTAATCCCCTGATAGCGCGGCTTCGACATCTTCTGCTCTTTCGGCAAATTCACCCAGAGCTGAATCATCTCGAAGGTACCGCCATTCCTGGCGAACTCTTTTTCGTGCATCTCTTCATGCACAACACCGGAAGCCGCCGTCATCCACTGCACATCACCGGGAAAGATCACGCCAGCATTGCCAGCCGAGTCGCGATGCTCCACCGCGCCTTGGTAGGCAATCGTCACCGTTTCAAATCCGCGATGCGGATGCTCGCCCACTCCATGCGATTTCTTTGCAGGCTCAAAGTAGGATGGCCCCGCATAATCCAGCATCAGAAATGGATTAATCTGCTCGTTCACTCCATTCGACGGAAACAGGTTCCGCACGGGAAATCCATCGCCAACCCAGTGGTTCGACCCCGGCCCATAAATTCCAAGTACTTTTTTCACTTCAGACATTTCCTTACTCCTCCGTACTGCGCTTTCTGCCGCTCTTCCCGGCCACACTTTTGTTTGCATCCTCATCCGCCAACCGGCGCACCGCTCCCAGTCCCACTCGCCGGAGCGAAAGGATCAACGCCTCGCGATCAGCTTCTCCAACACCTGCAACCGCCCGTTCCATTGCCTGCTTGTGCTCCTCAAACGCCCCGCGAATCAGCTCTGTGCCAGCCTCTGTCAGCCGGACCACACGCACTCTGCGATCCACGTCGTCTTCTTTGCGCTCTACCAGTCCGCGGCGTCCTAAGCGATCCAGAGCCGCCGTCATCGAGCCGCTCGTCAGCATCACCTTGGCTCCTAACTCCTTTACTGTCAGAGGCCCTTTGTGCAGCAGAGCCTCCAGCACGCCAAAATCGCTAAGGCACAGCTCTAATCCCGCAATATGCCGATGAGCATGCGCCTCCAACGACCTGAAAGCCTTCCACAACACCAGCCAGAGGTGAATGCCGCTGGTGTCGGTCTTCGATTTGGTATCTGCTGTTTTCATTTATCTTGATATCAAGATGTTTAACCGGGGAAAAAGATTCACTCCGCTCATTTCCTCATACAAAGCCATATTTCTTCCTGTTTCCGCGAGCGCGCAACCCATTCTGTGGCTTAGGGTTCTAATAAATGATTACCTTTTTGTAAACGGAGCCTCTCGTGCTGCACATGCATCTTCCCAAACCGCAGAGACGGCCCGAACTCGACGCATTGCGCGGTTTATTTCTCGTCTGGATGACGCTCACACATCTTCCCACCCGTTTCAGCGACTTCGTGAATCAGCCGATCGGTTTCGTCTCCTCGGCAGAGGGCTTCGTCTTTCTATCGGCACTGCTTGTAAGCCGCGTCTATATGCGGCAGGCGCACGAAGATGAATCTGGACTGCGAACCAAGCTGTGGCGGCGTTCGCTCAAAATCTACGCCTACCATTTGCTGATGCTCGCGCTGGCTTTTACCGTTGCCGCCGCTTATGCGGTCACAACACATCGCGCAGCTATCTACAATCTTCTCGATTTCTACATTGCGCATCCGTTTGTCGCAATCATCGGCTCAGTACTCCTGCTTTATTGCCCCCCGCTCTTGGATATTCTGCCGATGTATGTCATCTTCCTCTTCTTCACGCCGGTGATTCTTTCCTCTGCAGTGCGGCAAGGCTGGGGCAGAATCCTCGCCACCAGCGGAGTCTTCTGGCTCTTTGCCCAATTCGGCTTGCGCGACCTCGTGCACAATATCATCGTGCACGTGACACACCTGCCGATTCCTTTACAGGAAACCGGCGCCTTCAACCTCTTCGCATGGCAGGCGATCTGGATTGTAGGATTGTGGCTCGGCGCAAAATCAGCCATGGGCGACATGCCGCTGAGACGCATTCCCGGCTACGTCATCGCAGTCTGCGCGCTCGTATGCCTCTTTTTTATCGGCATACGTCACGAATGGCTCGGTCCGCACCTGACGCAGCAGGCCCTGGGCATGAAACTCGATAAGTGGCAGATTGGCCCGCTGCGCGTCATCAATCTCGTCACCTTCACGATCGTGTTCTACTGGCTTCGCAAATACGTACTGCGCGCTGTATCTGTCGAGCCTTTTCTCACCCTCGGCAAGGCATCTCTACACGTCTTCTGCGCGCACGTCTTTTTTGTCTTTGTCGGATTGGCCCTGCTCTACAGCGATGTTCCGGAACTGCACGGCTGGCCTGCTCTTGCGCTGCTGGCGGTTACCTTCGCCGGACTGGTTCTGGTCGCCGTGCGCGAGGTGCGTAAGCAACGCACCGCGCGCATAAAATCCGACGCAAAGAAAAAAGAGGCATCCTCGCAGAAGCCTCATTCCGTTCAATTGCGCGCAGCAGTGGAGCCACTCGCAGTGCCTCTACAGAAACAACCGTCAGAGATCTGCCAGTAGCTAAACCGCGACAGTAAAGGTGTCTTCCGTGCGCGTCACCGTGCGATACAACGTGTCCCGTTCAAACGGTTCGCGACCGGCTTCGCGGATCAGGCGCATCAACTCTTCGCGGCGCATTCCTTGCGGAGTCGTCGCACCTGCGTCGTGATAGATCTTCTCTTCGATCACCGTTCCGTCAATATCATCCGCACCGAAGCGCAATGCAATTTGCGCAATCTTCGGCGTCATCATCTGCCAATAGGCCTTGATGTGCGGGAAGTTGTCGAGCAGCAACCGGCTCACTGCAATCTGCTTGATATCGGTCAATCCAGTCGTGCGCGGCAGGTGCTCAAGCGGAGTATTGTCGGGATGAAATGCCAGTGGGATGAACGTCTGAAAACCGTGTGTCTCGTCCTGCACTGCGCGCAAACCCAGCAGATGATCGACGCGGTCTTCTTCATTCTCAATGTGCCCGTAGAGCATCGTCGCGTTGGACTTCAATCCAAGCTGATGCGCCGTGCGTGCCGTATCCAGCCATTCGTCGCCGTCGATCTTGTGATCGCAGATGATATGCCGCACGCGGTCAGCAAAAATCTCCGCGCCGCCGCCGGGCAGTGAATCCACACCCGCATCACGCAACTTCACCAGTGTTTCGCGGATAGAAAGTTTTGCGCGCCGGGCAAAGAACGCAACCTCGACCATGGTGAACGCCTTGATATGAACCTGCGGAAAGCGCTCTTTCAGACCGCTAACCAGGTCGAGAAAATATTCAAGCGGAAGGTCCGGGTGCAAGCCGCCCACGATGTGAAACTCCGTCACAGCCTCACTGTATCCGGAGGCCGCTGTCTGCCATGCCTGCTCCAGCGCCATCGTGTAGGAGCCTTCTGCATCCTTCTTGCGGCCAAAGGCGCACAGACGGCATGCAGCGACACACACGTTCGTCGGATTGATATGGCGATTGACGTTGAAGTAGGCAATATTTCCGTGCAGCTTTTCGCGCACGGCATTCGCCAGCCAGCCCACGGCTAAAATGTCCGACGAGCGATATAGAGCGACACCATCATCAAAGCTCAGCCGTTCTCCGGAAAGCATTTTGTCGGCAATGGGTTGAAGTCTCGCGTCATCGGTGGCGAATGGCCGCCGTTCTACCGGGAATGCCGTTGTCGCTGTCATCACTCTTTATGATAATGCAATCGCCCGGTTCGTGGCCGATTTTGGCAGGACGCGGTCGTACGCTGAGCTTCGTACGATAAACTTTCCATACACGCAAGGTCACTGGCACTGATACTATGCGTCAAGAAGAACACTTTAAGATTCCGTTACAGTTAGGGTTTCCTGATTGCCCCATCGCATTCGATTGCTGTTTATCCTGGCTCTCTGCTTTGTTTTTCTGCCTGTTTTGCGCGCATCGCAGCAGAGTGATGCGGCAAAAGCATCTGTGTTTCCATCCATCAGCACCTACAGCCTGGACAAGGCAAAGGTAACTCTGCCCGCCGATTTTGAAGCCAAGGTCAATCTGCTTCTGATCTCATTCGAACCGGAGCAGACAAAAGATATCGATACATGGATGCCTCTGGCACAGGCCCTGCAGCACATGAACTTTCAATTTCGCTACTACAAAATTCCGGTATCGAGTCAGGAAAATTTGATCTATCGCTGGTGGGACAGCTCTTCTCTGCGCAGCGTCGAGACCGATCCCGAAACCTGGCACTGGATCATCCCGCTCTATATCAACAAGAATGATTTCCGTCGCTCCCTGAACATTCCCAATGAGAAAGAAATCGTCATAGCGCTCGTCGACAAAACTGGACAAGTCATCTGGAAAACTTCAGGACGCCTCACCGGCGACAAGAAAGCATCGCTCGAAGCGGCCGTCGCAGCCGCTACGCATCTCCAGTGAGTTGTTTCTCCATCATCAGCGCATCGAACCGCCCAAGATAGTAGCCCGGTATCCTGCCAATCGTTTCATAGCCCATGGCGTGATAGAAATTCTGCGCCGGCAAATTATCAACGGCAACTTCCAGACGAATTGACTTCACATCGTTCGCGCGAAAATGTTCTTCGACAGCCGTCAACAGCAATCGGCCAGCCCTTTGTCTCCGCGCCTCCGGTAGCACATCGATGGTAATGATGTGCCCCAGGCGTGCACCCTCATGAAGGTAGAGTTGTCCGGTGCAGAACCCGGCAATGCCTGGATCGGCAATGTTTAGATCGTTGCTCTCTGCGACAGCCGTAGCCTCTGCCACAGCCGTGAAAGATTTTGGATGCTGCAGGTAGTAGCGCAGTTCGGCTTTAGTGTAGGCAATACCGGGCGCGAAGCAGACCTGATCGATCTTATACAGAGTCTCCAGGTCTGCTCGTCGAAAGGGACGTAAATGAATCACTGTGTCAACAACGCTAAGGCTGCGTCCCGCTGCCACTGCTCGCTGTTGTTGCACCCGGCTCTTCCGATTTTGGTTGCACGACAACTCCATCGTAAAGCGAAGCCGCAACAAGGCGTCCCCCCTGGGAGCGTACGGAGCGAACTGTCCAGCCTGCATCCCACCACTTCCAGGTTTTGCTGCTCTCATCGATCGCGAAAACCATGGTCGAGCGCCACGACGTGACAATCACGCGACCCATCTCACGGTTGT
Organism: Acidobacteriota bacterium; assembly: GCA_013285705.1. Lineage (GTDB taxonomy): Bacteria > Acidobacteriota > Terriglobia > Terriglobales > Acidobacteriaceae > Alloacidobacterium. The sequence continues at coordinate 12,716 of JABDHA010000052.1, read as the reverse complement.
AGTTGAGGCCGTTGATATCCGCTAGCGGCAGCGTCGACAATTGCTGCCAGCTTTGCCCCTGATCTTCGCTGTAGAACAATCCTTCGCGGCCTCCAACCCAGAGGCTGCCCTTGGGCGCGGTCGTCACCGCCTGCACCGATGTCAGCTTCGACGGTAGAGTGATCGCATGCCAGGTGGCGCTGCCATCGGTCGAGATCATCAACTGGCTGCGGTTCGCTGCCAGTACCTCGTTTTCTTTTGCTGAAACGAAGCGATAGTTGTCTCCCTTCAACACCGGTCCTGTCCATGAAGCACCCTGGTTCTCGCTGCGATACACACCATCGGACGTGGCCGCATACCAGACCGGGCTGGCGGTATTGATGTCGTTCACGCGGGAGTCAATCGGTGCTCCCGGATGGGCAACCTGGGCGGTATGCTTTGTCTTCTTTCCCTTCTTGACGGTGTATGTCGTCTTCTCCGTGTAGGCAATGACGTTGCCATCCTGCTCCCACGCCGAGCCATTCCAACGGAAAATGCCATGTTCCGTTCCGGCCAGCAGAGTACCGTCATCTGTCTGCGCCAGCGTGAAGATGTCTCTGCCGTCCAATCCCTTGCTGCGCTGCTGCCATGTTGTGCCGCCGTCCTCGGTGACGAATACGCCGCCGTAGCCCTTGTCATTCAGAACGCCTGCGTAGATTGTGCCTTCATGCTTTGCATCCGCAAGAATAGAAGCAACCTGGCGTTGGGAGAAGCCTTCATTCGAAGCAGTAAAGGTCGCGCCGGCATCGGTGCTCAGCAACACGCCACTGCGATCGGTCGCCAGCAATACATGCTGCGGGTCCTTCGGGTTGATATAGATATCGTTGATGATGACATCGGGACCGGTGATACGCGACCAGTTCACGCCATCGTCCATCGTCTTGTAGAGGCCTTCGGTCGTACCCGCATACACGATCTTGCGGTTGACCGGGTCCTGCATCAGCACGCGTGTACGCCGCGCCGTCGAGGGAATGCCCTGCACTTTGCGATAAAGCTCGCCCGCATTCTCGCTGCGATAAATCCCCGAGCAGGCGCTTGTGTACACGACGGTCGGCCGCGTGGGGTCGATGATGATCGAGAAAACATCGGAATCGTCGATCAGCCCCTGCTTGATGTTGTGCCAGCTCGCGCCCCCATCCGTCGTCTTCCAGGGCAGATGCCATGTTCCCGCGTAGATGGTATTGGGGTCATTCGGATCGATCGCGATCGATTCCACTTCGTGAATTTCGCCGCTCTCGGGTGGACTGATCTGCTTCCAGTGCTGCCCCTTGTCTTCGCTGCGATAGACACCTTTCAACGTACCCGCAATCAGAGTCTTCGGATTGGAATACGACTGCGTCAGCGCGCGTACAGATTGACCATCCATTTCCGAGCTGGACACCCACGTAGCGCCACCGTCATGGCTGATATAGATGCCCCCCGCTGGCTTATCCACCTGCCACACCCCGGCAAAAAGCGTCTTCGGATCTGACGTGTCGACGAGCAGGCTGTCCACAACCAGATCGTCTGACTTACCCAGCTTCGCAAGTCGCTTCCAGGTGCCCCCGCCGTCGCTAGATTGATAGATCCAGCTCGTTAACGTGCCGAGATACAGATGTTGAGGGTTTTGCGGTTCCACAGCGAAACTGCGCGCGTCCCCGCCATTAGGCCCTACTGGTATCCAGCTTAGAACTCCGCCCCACGCGGAAGAAACTGAAATACCCAAAACACCTACACCAAGCAGAAAATACTGCAATAACTTTCGTTTCATAATGTCCTGATCACAATCTAGTCGCTTCCATGGTTTATCCGCCAGCATTCCTTCTTATATTCGATGACAAATTTACAGAAAAAGTAAAGGGCCAGCCGGATTTCCCGGCTGGCCCTTGGTGAGTGCTGTTAACAAGTTGTTATTGCGCTGGCGCGGCCGCAGCAGCCTTGTGAGCCGCGCGGTGATGCGTCCGTGTGCCTAGCGCCTTGCGGGGCTGTGCCGCCACGGTGGACTCATCGACTGCAGTCGTACCTGGTACGTCTGTATCGAATGTAGCGCCAGCTGGGACGAGGTAGTTTTCCACTTCCTTCGCACCCGCACTGCCTGTACGCACCTGGATACGGCTGGCATCAATGCCCTTCTCCTTCACCAGGTAGTCCTTCGTGTTGACTGCACGTTGCGCTGCCAGGTTCGCTGGCACTGCTGCGTGCTTCCTGCCCTTCTTCGGCGTCGGCGGATTCTGCTCGTCTGGCGTTGCGTTGCCAACCACCACCACGGATGCATCCGAGGAACGCTGCGCGTTGAGCGCCACGTCATCGAGGCAGGCCTTGGCTTCGTTGTCTACGCGGGCCGGACGGCGCTTGTCACGATCAAAGTTGATCGAGCAGAGCGTCTGCGTCTTAGGTGCCGGAGCAGCAGGAGCATTGATTGTCACCGAGCAGGTACCGGAAGCAGTCTGGCCCTTATCATCGGAAACATTCGCCGTCACTGTGACCGTGCCTGCTGGCGCACCAGCTGTGGACAGAGTCGCAGTGTTGCCAGTGCCGCTGATCGAACCAGCCGACGCCGTGTAGCTGTACGTCAGAGGACGGTTCTGCGGGCTGACACCTGTTGCGGTAATGGTGGAGCTGTCACCTGGGTTCACGCTTGACGGATTGACCGAGCAGCTGACCGTTGGCGGCTCATACTGTTTCACGGTAAAGTTCGCCGTGCAATCTGCGAACTGGCCGACCTTCTGGCCTTCGCTTACGTGACCGGTCACCGTGAAGTTGCCGGGTTGGAGACCTGTTGTGTCTACGTTCGCCGTAGCCGTATCGCCCTTCACCGTCACGCCCTGGCCGGACCAGCTATAGGTCGCCGTCTTCTTGGGGTTCAGGTTGGTCGGGGTACCGGTGATCGTGATGGGGTCACCCGGATAAACGGTCGAAGGATTGGCCGAGCAGCTGTACTGGACTGGAGGCGGCGGAATGATGTTGCCGAACTTCCAGACGATGCCCGTGCTCAGACGTGCTGCATCGATATTGGCGCGGCCACCATAAACGGGTTCCGGGCCAAAGTTCGCGTGAATGTATTCGTAGTCAGCCTGGAAGAGGCGGAGGGCCAAATGATGATTGAAGAACGGCAGGTTGTAATCCAATCCACCGCCAACTGTAAGTGCCGGACCCCAGGTGGTGGCATGGGCGACAAACGGTTCAGCATTTGGGCCACCCACATCTGCCGCGCCTGCAAGGGCATGCACAAATGGGGTGATGCCTTCAGCAGTTGGATAACGGAAGATCGGACCACCCTGGATGGTATAAAAAGAATCGTTGTTTCCATCCGGATGAGCGCCAAACTCTACCTGGCCGCCGAAATAGCGGTTGAAGTAGTAGGCCACACTGCCGATAGCGCCGGCATCCACCGATGCGTAGCGATCACTGAAAGTCGTTCCATCAGGCAATGGCGTATTCACCGTTCCATGGGGGGCGAAGTAGGAGTATCCCGTGAATACATCGATCCGGGAAACTGGCTGTTCAGCCGGGGCAGCCGGCGCTGGGGTCGAACTCTGCCCGAAAAGACTCGAAGCTCCGAGTCCCACGGCACAACCAACTAGCAGAATTCGGCTCACGGAACTTAACGGACGAGATTGCATGCGTCTATCCTCCGAAACCATCACTTTTTGAAAGTCACACTGAACCAAAATTAGGCCTGAACAGCGGGCCCAGGTAAGCCTAAATAAAAAACCCTACGAGTAACAAAAACTGAGACGGTATAAAAAACTACCACACGTTTATTACCTTAGAGCATAAATTCTTCAATGAGTTGCCTGAAAAGCAAATGCCTGTCATCCACGCATCCTCGGAGTTACTGAAAAAAGAAATCCCCGGGATACGCTGTGATCAGCAAATCTAAGAGCCAATCGCTCTCAAACTTTCGTGCATATCTAAACTATTGAATCTTCACAGTTATTGCAAGTTCAAAACACGTTTTAAACTACCCCGCTCCCGCTGGATCTTCTCTTGAAGGAGGGTGATTGCATACAGCAACTGCTCAGGACGAGGTGGACACCCCGGCACATACACATCTATGGGAATTACCTGATTTACGCCCTGGACGAGCGCATAGTTATTGAAAACTCCACCGGACGTCGCGCACGCGCCCATGGAAATGACCCATTTTGGCTCCGGCATCTGATCGTAAAGACGGCGAATGACCGGCGCCATCTTCTGCGAAACACGCCCGGCAATCACCATCAAATCCGACTGCCGCGGTGAAGGCCGGAAGACCTCTGCGCCGAAGCGGGCCACATCAAATCGCGACGCGCCCATCGACATCATTTCGATCGCACAGCAGGCAAGGCCAAAGGTCATAGGCCAAATGGAGCTCTTGCGAATCCAGTTAATGGCAGCATCCACCGAGGTGAGAAAGACGCCATCCGGCTGATCGTACCCATAGCTGACTTCCTGCAGCTTTTCGCGGTTCTTCGTGCTGCTCTCCAGGGAACCAAACAGATACCGGTCGCGGCCCAATTCGCTCATACCTCTACTATAACCCCGCTTCCCTTTGAATTTGAATGGATTACTGTTGCTTTTGTTTTCCTTTTTCTACCCGGCACAGATCCAGGGGTTTGTTTCTCCTGGCGATATCGCAAGACCAGCATCTTACTCGTCTTTCTTAAAAAATGCTGTTTGCGATTTTTAAGAAATATGTAAAAGTAACTGCAACACACTCAGGAAACTCTCACGGGCATAAAGCTATACCCACACATGCCCCGCTGCAACGTAACGATTGCATTCATTTAGTTTTTTTGCCGGCGCTCAGACGGTCGGTATAGCTCTATTTTCAACAAGCCAGATGGAGTGTTATGCATCCTCGTATCGTGAAGCTGCTTTTGGCATTGGTCCTCTGTACAGGCAGCCTGTTCCCTGCTGTTGCACAAACCCCCGCTGGCCCTGCGGGATCCACTGCTGATCAACTCGCCAAGCTCCAGACGCAGGTCGCGGCCGCGCAATCCGGGGCTGATAACGCATGGATGCTGGTAAGCTCCGCGCTCGTTCTGATGATGACCGGTCCAGGCCTCGCGCTTTTCTATGGCGGTCTCGTGCGCAAAAAGAACGTGCTCGCCACCATGATGCAGAGCTTCGCCATGATGGCGATCATCACCGTGCTCTGGGCGCTCGTCTCCTACAGCCTGGCCTTCGATTCAGGCACCAGCTTCATCGGCGGATTACACCACATCTTTCTGCGCGGCGTAGGCCTTGCGCCGGATGCCGACTACTCGACCACGCTGCCTCTGCAGACCTTCATGGTCTACCAGCTGATGTTCGCCATCATCACGCCCGCGCTCATTACCGGAGCCTTCGCCGAACGCATGAAGTTCAGCGCCATGGCGCTCTTCCTGATTCTTTGGTCCATCTTCGTATACTCGCCCATGGCGCACATGGTCTGGGGCAAGGGTGGATTGCTCAACGCCTCGCTCGGCGGACGCTTCCCCACGCTGGACTTCGCCGGCGGCACCGTCGTCCACGTCACATCCGGTGTTTCCGCTCTGGTTTGCGCGCTCTATCTGGGCAAGCGTGTGGGCTATCCCAAAGAAGCCATGCCGCCTCACTCCGTTGTACTTAGCTTTATCGGAGCCTGCCTTCTGTGGGTGGGCTGGTTTGGATTCAACGCGGGCAGCGCGCTCGGTTCCGGCCCGCTCGCCACCAGCGCCTTTGTCAACACGCACTTTGGCGCCGCTGGTGCAGCCCTCAGCTGGATGCTCGCCGAGTGGATTCGCAGCGGCAAGCCAAGCGCTCTCGGCGGCATTTCCGGCGCCGTCGCAGGCCTCGTCGCTATCACACCCGCGGCCGGATTTGTGCAGCCCATGTCGGCCATTGTCATTGGGCTGGTCGCCGGAGCCTTCTGCTACTTCATGGTGATCAAAGTCAAGAACTGGTTCGGTTATGACGATTCGCTCGACGCTTTCGGCGTGCATGGCGCGGGCGGCACTCTCGGCGCCGTCCTCACCGGACTTTTTGCATCGAGCGCCATCAACCCCATTTTCAAGGACGCAAAAGGCAATCCGCTTCCTTCCGGGGCAGTGGACGGCAACTGGCACCAGGTTCTGAATCAGCTGGTCGGCATCGGCCTCGCGTGGATTATCTCGATCGTGGGCACGTTGATTTTGTTGAAGCTGGTCGACCTTACCGTCGGTCTGCGCGTTTCCCGCGATCAGGAAGTGGAAGGTCTTGACCTGACACAGCACGGCGAAGAAGGCTACGACTTTGCTTCGTAGCACAAATGGAGAAAAGGTAAGCGCGGGCTTCAGCCCGCATATGAAGTCCAGCAGAATCGGCGGGGCTTTAGCCCCCGAGGGACTTGAAATCTCTCGTCGGCAACGTAACCTGTTACCCTGAGACACTTGAGACGACACTATGCAGAAGATTGAAGCGGTGATTCAACCGTCAAAGCTGGATGCGGTAAAGGACGCCCTGCTGGAAGTTGGCATCGAGGGCATGACGATTCTCGAAGCGCGCGGTCACGGCCGCCAGAAAGGCCACACCGAGTTCTACCGCGGCCGCGAGTATACGGTTGATTTGCTGCCGAAGATCAAGCTCGAAATGGTCGTGCCAGACGAACTCGTCGAGAAGGCCGTGCAGGCCATTCTCTCCTCTGCTCGCAGCGGCAAGATCGGCGACGGCAAGATCTTCATCTCGAAAATTGACGAAGCCATCCGCATTCGCAACGACGAGCGCGGCCCTTCGGCACTGTAACGTTTTTCACGGCCCAGTGGGACAAGAGTTGTCATCCTGAGCGGAGCGACTAAAGGAAGCGCAGAAGAATCTGCTTTTCTGATTGCATCCCAATGGTTTCCGAGTGAGCCACATATCTATCGCGACCGTCCCGCTTGAGGCCGCTTTGTTCGATAACCCTTTGGACGCAACACTGACTTGAATGCGCATGACGCCTGAGTCGCTATCTCTCCCGCGAATGCGGGACGCCTACCAAAAAGAAACAGCCGACCTGCGTCTGACCTTTGAACGCTCCGGCGACGGCTCTGCTTCCCTGCGCCGCCGCTCCACACTCGTCGACAAAGTAGTTCGCCAGCTCTGGACTGAGCTCGCCGAAAATCAATCCGACCCGACCAACGTTACCGTTGTAGCCACCGGCGGATTCGGACGAAAAGAGCTTTTCCCCTACTCCGACATCGACATTCTCTTCCTTTGCGCCAACGACAGCACCGAGCGCGACTGCCATGAAGTTATCCGCACCTGCACGCAAGCCATGTGGGACATCGGTCTGCGCGCAAGCCCGGCGACACGCACCTACAAAGAGTGCGATCACGTCGATCCCGACAATTTAGAGTTCGCCGTCTCCCTGCTCGACCGCCGCTATCTCTGTGGCGACTACGCTCTTTTCAAGAAACTCGAAAACGATCTGCTGCCGTCGCTCGTCTTGCGCGAATGGAACACCATCGTGCAGAACCTCGCTGAAATGGCGCGCGCGAGGCACTCGAAATACGGCAATACTATCTTTCATCTCGAGCCGAATATCAAAGAATGCCCGGGAGGCCTGCGCGACTATCATCTCTCGCAATGGCTCAATCTGCTCTTCTCTCTTCAGGCGCAGAAGGCGTGGCCCAAAGCTTCGACAAACAACTTTTTTGCCGTCCACAACGATCTCGAATCGGCATTCGATTTCCTGGCCGCCGCTCGATGTTTCCTTCATTACCGTTGCGGCCGCGATGACAACACGCTTGACTGGCACGCACAGGACGAAGCCGCCGAACAGAGCATCGGCCTCGATACCAGCGGCAGCGCCGATCCCGCCTACTGGATGCGCACCTACTATCGCCACGCGCGCACCATCTTCCGCCGCACATCGCTGCTGATGGACGACGTGCCGCCGCCCCGGCGCTCGTTCTACAAGCAATTCCGCCGTCGCCGCACGCCCGTCGCAGGCACAGACTTCTTCCTCGAACAGGGCCGCCTCGATCTCGATCCTGCGTCAACCGTCAGCGATGCCGACGGTGTTCTGCGCATCTTCGGCCTCGTTGCCGTGCATGGCTACAAACTGAGCCAGAACGCGGAAGACCGCATCGCCGAAGCCCTGCCTGTGCTTGCCGTGCAAATGCCCGAAGGGCCATTCCTCTGGAACTGCCTGCGTGAAATCCTCCTCGGGCCGCATGCCGCACACGCCCTGCGCACCATGCACGCACTCGGTGTGCTGGAGCTGATCATCCCCGAATTCCACGGCATCGATGCGCTCGTGATCCGCGACTCCTACCATCGCTACACCGTCGATGAGCATACCTTCCTCGTCATCGACAACGTGCATGGGTTGCGCCAGCCTGCCCATGACTGGGAAAAGCGCTTTGCCACACTGCTGCCTGAAGTCGACCGCCTCGACCTGTTTCTGCTCGCACTCCTCATGCACGATACAGGCAAGGCCCGCCGCACCGGCGACCACTGTACGCAGAGCGTCGAACTGGCCGAGAGCCTTTTCGCGCGGCTCGAATTCGACCCGGAAGAGCGCGAAACCGTCCGCCGCCTCATCCGCAATCATCTGGAGATGTCGGCCACACTGCGCCGCGATATCTTCGATCCGGAAAGCATTCGCGCCTTCGCGGAAAAAACCGGCAGCCACGCCCAATTGAAAATGCTATGCCTGATGACCTACGCGGACATCAAGGCAGTCGCTCCCGATGCGCTCACACCGTGGAAAGCAGAAAACCTCTGGCAACTGTACATCGCTACATCGAACTTTCTTGACCGCAGCGTGGACGAAGAGCGTTATCACGTCGAAACCGATACCGGCCTGCTGAATCGCATCATCGCCCTGACACCTGAGCGAAGTGAAGAACTCAAATCCTTCCTCGAAGGCATGCCGCAACGCTACCTGCAGACGCGTCTGCCGGAACAGATCCGAACCCATTTCCGCATGGCGCTCGATCTCGCGACAGAGCCGGCCCAGCTCGCCTTCCGCACCGTGCGCCAGCTCAACGAGATCACACTCATTACCGCCGACCGTGCCATGCTCTTCGCCGACATGGCCGGAGTGCTCTCCGCCTGGGGCATGAACATCGTCAAGGCCGACGCGTTTTCAAACGCAGCCGGGATCATCCTCGATACCTTCCAATTCACCGATCCGTTTCAGACTCTGGAGCTGAATCCGACCGAGGTCGACCGCTTCCTCAAGAGCATCCGCGATGTCGTCTCCAGGCATGTCGCCATGGAAACGCTTCTGCGTGCGCGGAGTCACGGCAACCGCCGCGCCAACGCGAAAGTTCATGTCGACACACGCCTCGCCTTCGACAACGAATCGTCAACCCACAGCACGCTGCTGCAGGTCGTCGCACAGGACACGCCGGGGCTACTCCGCGAACTTGCCAGGACCTTTGCCGAACGCGCATGCAATATTGAAGTCGCGCTCATCGACACGGAAGGCGAAGTCGCTATCGACGTCTTCTATCTCACCTCGCAGGGCAAAAAGCTGAACGGAGAGCAGCAGCAGCAACTTTCCGCCTCCCTCACCCAAGCCATAGAAGCCCTCCGCCACTGATCGCATCCCTCACCAATGTCATCCTGAGCGGAGCGACTGAAGGGAGCGCAGTCGAAGGACCCGCACGAGCAGCGTGAGTGCGAAGCCTTGCATAGCAAGGCCCGTCTTGCTTAGAACCAGCACGAACAGGGGCGCCCCATCCTGTCGCGTAGTTTGGGAAAGCAATTCAGTCAGTTCAAAGAGCGAATCACTTCAAATAAGCCCGCACCAGATCAATCAAATCCTCCGCCAGCTCAGTCGGAGGGTGCTGACTCTTCTCCGTTAGCATGTGCAACCGGATATGGTCCTCCAGCACCTCGGCCATCAGGCTGTTGATGCCGCCCCGCACATTCGCCAGTAGCATCAACACATCAGCGCAGTCATCGTCGTTCGACAGGGACCGCTCGATCGAATCCACCTGCCCTCGAATCCGCCGGATGCGCGCCACCAGCTTCTGTTTTTCCTTTTCGATATGGCTCATTTTTCGCCTTGCCTATACCCTAGGGGGATATGATACAAACAGTCATGCCAAGAATCAGTCTATCCAACATTCCTGTTTATCGTTGCAGTTCTGTAACACCACTGCAATCTTCTCAGGCCGAGATCGAATCTGACCATTAAGAGTAAGAGCCTGGCATCGATTCATCGCCACGCACAGCTCGGAGGCTGTTTTTGCGCAAGCTGCTCACATTCCTTTGCCTGACCCTGTGCGTCTTCCCCGGTCATGCTCAGTCCTCGGCATCGCTACCATCCGCTCCTGCGGCGCAGTTTCCACCTCTAAAAACCCCTCTGCTGCACTTCACAGCCGACGCCCAAAGAAGTCCTTCAAGCGCCGCTGGCATTTCTCCGGAAGAGCGCCAGGTACCCGATGCGCCGAGTGTCACGATGTTCCCGCATAGCGACACCGCGCCATATTGGATCTCCGGTCAGACCAACATTATCTTCCAGGCTCATCCCTCCTTCCACTCGCCCTATCAGGGAACCAACAGCTTTCGTGGCGCGGGAGAATATAAAACCTCGTTGCTCGGCACACTTTTCCTCGACTATCAGCCACAACATGACACGCGCTACAACACCGACTTCATTGTCGATTTTGAAAGCTCAGGCGGACGTGGACTGAGCGAAGCGCTCGGTCTCGCCGGTTTCACCAACCTCGACGTCGTGCGCAACCCCAACCTCGGCTCGACACCGTATCTCGCACGCGGCGAGATCCACCAGACCATCGGCCTCACCAGCGAGACAACTGAATCCGACCGTGGTCCGTTCTCGCTCGCCACACAGGTTCCCGTGCGCCGCTTCGAGTTCCGCATCGGCAAGATGAGCATGCCCGACGTCTTCGATATCAACGCCATCGGCAGCGACAGCCACTTGCAATTCACCAACTGGACCATCGACAACAACGGCGCATGGGACTATGCCGCCGACACGCGCGGCTACACCGTTGCTGCCATCGCCGAATACGATGATCGCAACTGGAGCGCCCGTTACGGCCTCGCCGCCATGCCCACCGTCGCCAACGGCATCGACCTCGACTGGGCTATCTCACGTGCCAGCGGCCAGAACATGGAGTTCGAGCTGCGCCATTCCTTCATCCCCGGACGCAAAGGCGTCACCCGCATCCTCAGCTTCGTCAATCACGCGCACATGGGCACCTACCGCGAAGCGGTCAACGCCTATCTCGACGGAACCGACCCAACACCAGAAATCACTCATCATGAGCACTTCAGCGCTGTGAAGTATGGCTTTGGCTGGAACAACGAGCAGGAAATCACCGAAGACTTCCGCGTCTTCAGCCGCTTCGGATGGAACGAAGGTCAGCATGAATCCTTCGCTTATACCGAAGTGGATCAGACAGTTTCGTTTGGCGGCGACCTTGCCGGCCAGCGCTGGCATCGCCCCGTCGATAAGATCGGCGTGGCCTTCGTCTCCAACGCCATCAAGAGCGACCATCAGAACTACCTGAAGTACGGCGGCCTCGGCTTTCTGCTGGGCGATGGAAAACTCAACTACGGACGGGAAAACATCGTCGAAAGCTACTACAACTGGCACACATGGCGCGGCGTCTTCTTTGCCCTCGGACTCTCACACATTGACGACCCCGGCTACAACCGCGATCGCGGCCCGCTCTGGGTACCCAGTGTCCGCATGCACGTCGATTATTGATGGGATCAGTAGCGGAAACAACGGCCCTCACTGCGCAGCCGCAATTTGCTGTCTGGACGGAGCCTCCTGCAGCCTGCGCGCCTCGTCGCAAAGCTTTTTCAGCTTGCCCTCAATCGAACCGTCTCCGATGTGCTCGTCTTGCAAAACCCCATCGGCATCGATGGTAAATGTGTGAGGAATCGCATTCACGGCAAAGAGGCGCGACATGGACCCGGTAAATCCTCCATCGCGCGTCTGCAGCCAGGTCATCTGGTTATCGGCTACGAATTTGCGCCACTTCTGATCGTTTTCATCCGAATCCAGGCTCACGCTTAGAATCACCAGCGGCTCGCCGCCGAACTTCTGCGCAATCCTGCGCATATGCGGCAATGCCTCTCGGCATGGACCGCACCATGTCGCCCAGAAATCGATCAGCACCACTTTGCCGGCCAGGTCATCCAGCGAGACGCGTCTGCCATCCATCGTGGTCACTGCAAAGGCTGGCGCCATGCGTGCGCGGGCGAGCTCGGGTCGCTCAATGTACCGCGTCGCCCGTGCCCGCTCCACCTGGGCCTTTGGCTCCAGTTGCACAAACTGCTGAAACTGCGCCTTCGCCGCATCATCCTGCTTCAGGTTAGCCAGCGCCAGGCCGTCGGTGTAATACGCGGCAGAATATTTCGGATTATTCTCCAGCACTTTCTTGAATTCCTGATCGGCTCCGGCAAAAGCGTCCGCCTTGTTCTTTGCGCCGCCCTCCCGCAACAGGACGATGCCGCGATCCATGTGCGCCTCGGCCATCGCTGCCGGAGTCACCGCCTGCTGGATCGCTTCCTGCGCAGCCGCATCCGCCGCCTTGAAGTCTCCGGTCTTTTCCCCCAGCTCGATGATCTCTTTCCGGCAGGCGGCGCAATGTCCGCCATCCTGCTTGTCCGCTTTCCTGAATGCGTCGAGCGCCAACTGGTCGTTATGCTGCTTCAGCCATTGCTGGCCTTCTGCATAGGATTTCTGTGCTTTCAAGTCTGTCGGGCCGGCAATCGCAGGAGAAGAAGATGTCTGTGCCACGCTCGAAACGGCGGCGGCAAAC
>JABDHA010000051.1 GCA_013285705.1 Acidobacteriota bacterium | reverse complement strand
GTTCCCGCGGGTTTGGAGGAGTTGTTCCTGGTCCAGGGTGGAGATGGCCAGGCCCTTCATTGTGCCGGTGACCTGTTCCGAGGCTTCGGAGACGATCTTTGGGTCGTTGAAGTGGGTTGTCGCGATGACGATGGCGCGGGCGCGAGAAACTGCTTCGGCGCGTTCTGCGGGATCGTTCTCAACGTCGAGCGGCGTGGCGCGCTCCTTCATGAAGATTCCCGAGCCAACGAAGACTGTTTCGGCGCCGAGCTGCATCATGAGAGCTGCGTCTGCAGGAGTGGCGATGCCGCCTGCGGAGAAGTTGGGGACGGGAAGCTTGCCGGATTTCGCGACCATGCGGACGAGTTCATAGGGAGCGCGATGCTCCTTCGCGGCGACGTACAGCTCGTCGTCGGAGAGAACGGTGAGCGAGCGGATATCGCGAACGATCTGGCGCATGTGCTTTACGGCATGCACGACGTCGCCTGTTCCGGCTTCGCCCTTGGTGCGGATCATGGCAGCGCCTTCGGCGATGCGGCGGAGGGCCTCGCCCAGGTCGCGCGCGCCGCAGACGAACGGCGTGGTGAAGGCATGCTTGTCGATGTGGTTGGCCTCATCGGCCATGGTAAGAACTTCGGACTCGTCGATGAAGTCAACGCCGATCGATTGCAGCACCTGCGCTTCGACAAAGTGGCCGATGCGGGCCTTGGCCATCACGGGGATCGAGACGGTGGCCATGATTTCCTTGATGAGCTTAGGGTTCGCCATACGCGCCACGCCGCCCTCGGCGCGAATCATGGCGGGGACGCGCTCGAGCGCCATGACGGAGACGGCGCCGGCTTCTTCCGCGATGCGGGCCTGCTCGACGTTCATGACGTCCATGATGACGCCGCCCTTGAGCATCTCCGCCAAGCCGACTTTGAGGCGAAGGCTGGTGGATGCCGAGTTGTTCGTGCTGCCGTTGTTTGCGTGCAGGTCTGCCATGATGTGCCTCTAAAAATTGCGCGGCTGATATGCCGGTGCGCAGATGAAATTCTTGTGAACACTGTAAGTTTATACCGTTTTACGGCGTTTCTATGGCGCTGTGTAAGAAAGCTTCTACCGCAAAGGGCGCAAAGGGGCGCTAAGGTTTCGCGGAGGAGGCGCTTTTCAGCATTCGTCGGCACAGTCGCAGTGTTTGCAGAAGGTGTGATTGATTAAATGCGCCGTAATCATCAGGCAGCTTCCGATCAAGGTGACGGCCACTTCCGCGAGGTGCGAGGGCAGACGGTCACCCCACCAGGCTCCGGCAGAGATGCAAAACAGTCCGCCGGCCATGAAGAGCAGGACACGTTTGCGGCGGTGCCTGGTGTATCCGGTAAGAATGGCGAAGCCGCCAACTGCGGCCACCAGGACGGCCAGCGTGCGGTGAAATTTTTCTTCAGAGGGAATGTAGTGCGCCCACACGGCGGCGAAGGAGATGACGATTGGCGTAAGGATGCAATGCACAAAGCACACTGCGGAAGCGATGATACCAAGGCGGTCTGCACGGAGCGAGAGTGAGTCACGTTTTCTGGTCATGGGTTGAATCGAGGGTTCTATCCAAATGTAATTGAAATCTATCTATTGTTCCTGCATGGCAACCATGATTTTGCTATAGCTGGATGGATTGGCAGCCCACTGAGCCATGACTTGTGGCGCTTCTTTGAAATCGGCTGTCATGCTGACCGCGTCTTCGACGGGAAACCGCTTCGCTTCGAGCATCTGGATGACTGTATGGAAATCTTGAGGAAGCGCGTTGCGCGAACCGAATATATCCAGCTCTTTTTGCACGAAAAGCCGGGTTTCATAGGCGACTGGCTCTTTTGCGTAGCCGATGTAGACGACGCGCCCGGCAAAAGCCACTTCTTCCACGGCGAGGCGAAAGGTCTGCGGCAAGCCGATGGCTTCGATGAAGACATCCGGACCTGATCCACGGGTCGCCTCACGCAATGCCTCGTGGCAGTCATGCATTTGACTGTTGATGCAAATTTGCGCTCCGGCTTTGCGGGCGATTTCGAGCTTTCTGTCGTCGACGTCGATGGCGATTGTGATTGCGCCGGTAAAGCTTGCAGCCGCGACTGCGCCCAGGCCCACTCCGCCGCAGCCGAGGATGGCGACGGTATCGTTTGCGGTGACGCGTCCGCGAGCTACGGCGTGAAAGCCGACGGTGAGCGGCTCGACCAGGCACAGCTCTTTGCGGCTCAAATTGCCGCGCATGATTTTTGCCGCCGGGACGGAGATGTATTCGGTGAGAGCACCATCACGCTGCACGCCGAGCGTCTGGTTGCACTCGCAGGCATTGGGCCGGTTGCGCAGGCAGGACGCGCACTTGCCACAATGGGTATAAGGAAGAAGCGTGACATTGGTTCCGGATGGCAAAAGGTCTTTGGCATGCCCTGCATCTTCGACGATGGCGGCTATTTCATGTCCGAGAATGCGCGGATAGGAAATCAACGGGTTCTTGCCGCGGAACGAGTTAAGGTCGCTGCCGCACAAGCCAACCAATTGCACGCGCAGCAGGACTTCCTCAGGGCGAGGGATAAGAGCCGGTTGCGTTCCGACGGTCAGTTTGCCGGGGCCTTCCAGGATTAGAGCTTTCATCGTGCCTCAGTTTTTTCCAAACGCTCGATCAGGCTGCGATCGATGGCGATGAAGAGCGCTTTGCTGCGAGCGAGGATTGTGCCTGACGCATTTGCGATTTCGGCTTCGCAGTGATTCTGGCGTCCTTGATGTGCGGTGCGACGGGCGGTGAGGGTGAGTGGCGTCTGCAAAGGTACGGGGCGAAGGTAGTCGATCTCCATCTGGCGCGTCATCGCGACGATGCCGTGTTGCCGGTTGGCCTTGCTCATGGCTTCATCGAGCAATGTCGCGATGATGCCGCCGTGAGCGTGTCCTGGCGGTCCTTCGAATCGGCGCGCGAGGCGCACGGTTGACACGACTTGCTGGTCATCGTCGACGAAGAATTTCAGGCGCAGTCCGGATTTGTTCGTCTCGCCGCAGCCAAAGCAATGATGGGGCGAGCCGTGCGAGAGCGGAGTGAGCGTCTTCGCTGTCATGCGTTTCCTAAGGCTTCGAGAAAGAGTTCACGGTCGATATTTCCGCCGGTGAGCACAACGCCGACTCGCTTATCGCGCAGCGCCTCGCGCTCTTTGAGCAGACCGGCAAGAGCCGCAGCGGAAGCACCTTCGGCGACATTGTGCGTGTCCTCGTAGTAGGCGCGCAGGGCGGCTGCTGTCTCCTGCTCGGTCACTTCGACGATGTGATCGACGTTGGCGAGGATGATGTCGAGCGCCTCGGGAACGGGAACGCGGCAGGAAAGACCGTCGGCGAGACGGGCCGTGGATGGATGCGAGACCGGCTTGCGCTCGCGGAACGAAAGCGCGTAGGCCGGAGCGTCTGTCGCGACGACGCCGACGATCTTTGTTTTGAGTCCAAGGGCATTGCGAACGGAGACGACGCCGCAGATGGATGAGCCGAGGCCGATGGGGATATAGACGGCATCGAGCTCCGGTGTTGTGTTGAACATCTCCAACGCATAGGTGCCGGTACCATGCACCAGCAGCGGATGAAATGACGGAATCATGTGCAGGCCGCGCGTTTCGGCGAGCGCCGTTGCGTGTTCGAGCGCGGCCTGGAAATCGTCTCCGTGCTCGATCAGTTCGGCGCCAAGAGCCTGCATGGCCCGATTCTTTTCGCGGCTGTTGCCGTGCGGGACGACGATGGTCGCGGTCAGACCGAGGCGCGCGGCGGCATGGGCGACGCCTTGTCCGTGGTTGCCACGCGTCGCTGCGATCACGCCTTTCACGGATGGACCGGAATGCTTGAGCGAATCCATATATACGGTAGCGCCGCGTAGTTTGAACGCTCCGACAGGGGAGTGGTTCTCATGCTTGACCCATACCTCTGTTCCGGCGCGATGATTCAAAAGCGGCCAGCTATATTGCGGCGTTGGCGGCATAACGGTGCGGACTACTTCTGTGGCGCGATGGAGATCGTCGAGGGTGGGCAGCTGCATGATCTTTATAGCTCCGAGGAAACTGATTCGTAATGGATCGTGCCAGATAACTTAGAAGTAACCATATTCGCATGTGCAGGTTGGTTCGACGGCGAAAAACGGTGGGGCGATATAATCAGAAGAGTTATGTCGGATTTTCAAATTCTTGATGCGTCTAGGGAAACAGCGGCGGCGGCGCATCCGAAGACCTTTTATCTGGAGACGTTCGGCTGCCAGATGAATGTGCATGACTCGGAGAAAGTCATTGGCACGCTCACGCAGCAGGGATATCAGCAGGTGCAGACAGAGGAAGCTGCGGACCTTATTCTCTACAACACCTGCTCGATCCGCGATAAGGCGGAACAGAAGGTCTTCAACCGCCTGAATGATTACAAGAAATTAACCGCACAGGGCAAGCGCTTTGGCGTGCTCGGATGCGTGGCGCAGCAGGAGGGCGAGAAGATCTTTGAGCGCGCTCCGTATGTCTCGCTAGTTTCGGGCTCGGCTTCGTATCGGAAGTTGCCGGAGATGCTGGTGCGCCTGGAGCTGGGCGAGAAACGAATTACCGGCCTGGATGATCGCCAGACTGACGAAACATTTGAGACGGAGTTTACGGCGCGCACCAATCGGCATCGCGGCTATATCACCATCATTGAAGGCTGCGACAAGTTTTGCGCCTACTGCGTGGTGCCGTATACGCGAGGCAAGGAGCGCAGCCGGACTTCGACTTCAGTATTAGCCGAGGCGCAGCGTATGGCCGATAGCGGATACACGGAAATCCAGCTGCTGGGCCAGAACGTGAACTCGTACCGTGATTCGGAAGGGAAGCGGTCGTTCGCGGAATTGCTTGCCGCTGTTGGTGAGATTCCGGGGATTCGGCGAGTTCGCTTTACGACGTCGCATCCGCGCGATTTTACGCCGGATATTGTGCAGGCGATTGATGCGGTGCCGACACTTTGCGATCACGTCCACCTGCCTGTGCAGAGCGGGTCAACCGATGTGCTGCGCATGATGCAGCGCGAATATACCCGCGAGTGGTATCTGGAGCGCATCTCATGGATCAAGGCGGCGAAGCGCCCGATCAGCATGACGACGGACATTATTGTCGGCTTCCCGGGAGAGACGCCGCAGGACTTTGAAGAGACGATTACTCTGCTCGCCGAAGTGCAATACGACGCGGTGTTTGCCTTCAAATATTCGCCACGGCCGAACACTCCGGCCATTACGATGGCGGATTCCATTCCGGATGAGACGAAATCGGAGCGTTTGCAGATTCTGCTTGACCGGCAGCGCGAGATCCAGAGAGCCAATTACAGCAATCATATAGGGCAAACTCTGGAAGTGATAGTTGAGGGACATAATCAGGCCAGGGGTCAGGTGATTGGCCGTACCTCACAGAATAAAACGTTGAATTTTACGACCGGGCAGCCTATTCTTCCGGCGGCGGGGAGTTACTTGCCGGTGCGGGTTACGAAAAGCTTTCCCAACAGTCTAGTAGGAGAGTCGGTAGCATAAGAGGACATCAAGCATGGAAATCGAGATGAAAATCCGAGGCCTGATGGTCGATCCAGCCACCAATGCGCCGATTGTGATCCTGAAAGACGTGCAGGGGGATACGGTTCTGCCCATCTGGGTTGGGCTGTATGAAGCGAATGCCATTGCGCTCGAGGTTGAGAAGGCTTCGACTCCGCGGCCGATGACGCATGACCTGTTGAAGAACCTTGTCCAGGGATTGAATGCCACTGTGCAGCGCGTGGTCGTCACCGAACTGAAGAACGATACGTTTTACGCAGTCTTGTGGTTGGAGCAGGATGGGGAAGCAGTGACTATCGACTGCCGTCCTTCCGATGCTCTGGCATTGGCGTTGCGCGCCGATTGCCCCATCTATGTGGATGAGGATGTGTTACGCGTGGCGAAAGTCATTCCGAACCCCACCGATCAGGCGACCCAGGAAGAACTGCGGCGCTGGCTGGAAAATCTGAACGACGAAGACCTGGGCCGCTACAAGATGTAGTTTCGACACGTAGCTTGACCCGTCCTGCAAGTTGAGCCGTCCATTTTTGAAGTTGAACTGATCGACCATTCCGAAACTGGAGTCTTAGTGTCTTTGATCGGCACGATTTTATGAGCTTACGTCGCATCGGAAAGCTTTTTGCAGCCCAGAATGCCGGACAGTTGGTGACAATTGTTTCTCAGTTGCTGCTGCCGCCCGCCTTTCTTCATTCCTATGGCGTAAGCCTTTACGGCCAATGGCTGGCGCTGAGCGCGGCGGTAGCTTATCTCACTACGTTTAATTACGGCCTGCAGACTTTCACGAATATGCAGATGACCATCCACTACAACCGTGGAGAGGTGCAGGAGACAAGGGAAGTGCAATCGGCGGGATTGCGCATCCTGCTGGTTGCATTCGTGATCTTCGGCGTGGCGCTAAGTGTCATATTTTTTATTCCACTGAATTCGCTTCTGCATTTGACCATTCCGCAACGTCAGGCGCAGTGGACACTTTATATCCTGGGCTGCCAGGTGATCTCAGGGATGGTATTCGGCTTCTTCAACGGCAGCTACATGGTGATTGGCCTGCCGCACCGTGGACAGAACTTCGGCAATCTCAACCAGCTGATTATCATGCTGCTGCAGGTCGGCCTCGCGGTGAAGCACGCCGCGTTCCCATTGATTGCAGGAGCGCAGCTCGTCTTAACCCTCGTCGGATCGCTCTTCCTGATTGTCGATTTCAGCCGGTTGGCGCCTGATATTCGTCCTACCTTGCGTTACTGGAAGCCGGGCTCCCTGGGCGCGATGCTGAAGCCGAGCGCGCAGTACGCGCTGCTGTATTCGTCAAATGTGCTGGCGTATCAGCTGCCGACGCTGCTGATGCAGCGTCTGTTGGGACCTGCAACGGTGGTGCTCTATAGCGTAACGCGCACCGTCTACTCGATGAGCCGGCGATTGCTGTACCTCGTGACCAATTCCATCGGTCCGGAGATCACGATCACCTTTGGGCAGCGTGATTGGAAGAAGCTGCATAAACTGTATGAATTTTCCGAGCGCATTATCCTGCTCATGACGACGCCGATCACCTTTGGCACGATGCTGGCAACGCCGCTGCTCCTGCAAGTCTGGCTGCACAAGGGAAATCTCTTCGATCCGAACGTCTGTCTTTTGCTGGGGCTCACTGTTTCTGTGCTGAGCATCAAGGAACACAAGTATCAGTTTCAGTTTTCGAGCAACCAGGTTCAGGCCATCTCATATATGACGATCCTCGCCTACAGCGTGCAGATTCTGATCGCGGTCCCGATGATGATGAAGTTCGGACTTATTGGATATCTGGTGACCTGGCTGGTGAGCGAAATCCTGCAGCTGTTTTATCTGCTGCGACTTAATGCAAAGCTGTTTGCGGGCACAGCAAGCGTGGATCGCAAGCCGGTGTATCAGCTATTTGCCTTCCTTGCGATAGGAAGTCTCGTTTTCCTGTGGCCGGTGTATCACATTGCCAGCTTCTCTTATGTCGTCCAGGGCGCCATTGCAGTGGTCACAACCGCGATCACAGGGGCCATTTCCTACTGGATCTTCCGCGTCGATGAGGTGCGCTCGCTGCTTTGGCAGAAGGTTGCCGGACGGCTTCCTTCCTTTGCGTCCAGAAGAGGCTAAATACGCTAGCCTTCTGTTTTAGAGATATTCTCCGGACTGCATTTCCACAATATGCCCGCCATTTCCACATCGGAAAATGTGCCTGAACCCCTTGTATTTCGCGGTCCCGGGAGTATGCTTCAAATCAACGGAAGAGCAATCTTCCAGAAGAAGAGAGCGGACAAGGGTTATCAAGGGAACCGGCAACGGGACTCGCGTAAGGATTCGGGAAACCGGATGTTTGCGAATAGGCCGAGAAAGCTCTTACAACAAGTGGATAACGGAAGAGCACGGGAAAGCGGGCCTCGGTTCGCAGGTCCCGACGAATTCCGGGATTGACAATGTTGTGATCGGGTATCCGAACCTGATCTTCGAAAATCGGATGAGCGAGGGCGGGGTTCCGAAAGGGATTTCGCCCTTTTGCTTTTCCTTGTTGAGCTATTCGATTCCATGGTCGCTGTTGTGATGCTTTCCTC
Organism: Acidobacteriota bacterium; assembly: GCA_013285705.1. Lineage (GTDB taxonomy): Bacteria > Acidobacteriota > Terriglobia > Terriglobales > Acidobacteriaceae > Alloacidobacterium. The sequence continues at coordinate 22,024 of JABDHA010000051.1, read as the reverse complement.
GTAAGTCCGCCAAAAATGCAAAACGCCAGTGAACAGTTTGTTCACTGGCGTCACAATTCAGTAGCCCTCCCCCAAGTGCTACTCAATGATTGAACTTTAATCGGACGGCGCTGCTTTGGCTATACCTCTTTGGTCTCCACTTAACAAATTGTTGTAATCGGTGAACGGTTACCTTCATGCCAAAAAGGAATGTCTCTTAGACTAGCTTTTCTGGAGCAGCTGCTGGGACGAGCTATTCGGATCGGAGGGCCTCCACCGGTTCTACGGAAGCGGCGCGGCGGGCGGGAATGACCGACGCTGCGAGCGCAAGCAAGAGGATGAAGAAAGCCGAGAGTGCGATGACGGCTGGATCGATTGGATCCACCTGGAACAACATGGAGCGCATCAGGCGTGCGGCCAGGACAGCACCGATTGCGCCGATTCCACAGCCAGCCAGTCCGAGCCTGGCGCCGGAAACGAGAATCAGCCGTATCACGCTGGCGCGCTGTGAACCGAGCGCCAGGCGAATGGCCATCTCCTGGGTGCGTAACGCGGCGGAAAAAGCGATGACGCTGTATATCCCGAGCAAGGCCAGCAATACAGCCGCAGCCGCAAACGCGGAGACGAGCACGGCGTTAAAGCGCCGCGATGCTTGCCCCTCCCCGACCACGCGATCCATGGATTCGACCTGGGTGAGTGGAAGTTGCGGGTCGATGGAGCGGACCACGGCGCGCAGAGAATCCGCAATCTGCTCAGGCGGCAGTTGGCCACGAACGACGATAGAGCCATTGTTGGCGGCGAGCATGCCGGGGGATGCAAATGATCCGGCATCCGCCTTCGCTTGACCAGCAGGAATGTAGAACTGCTCTTCTGTTGGCACGTCGGCTGCAAGCTCTTTGACGTCGCCAATTTCTCCCACGACGGTCAGCCAGGGTAAATTGGCCTCTGCCGGGCCGCGGTGCAGGCGTTTGCCAATAGGGTCCTGTCCAGGCCAGTAGTGTTCAGCCAGGGAGCGGTTGATGATCACGACCAGTGGAGCGCTAGCGTCATCACCCTGGGTGAAGGCCCGGCCGCGAAGGATCGGGATTCCCTGAGCCTCAAAGTAATTGTCCATCACTTGCGGTATCCATGCCAGATTCAACCCGGCTCCCTTCGGAGCAACATAGCCCTCGGGAGTGAAGGTGCCTTTGAACTCTACGTCAGCCGCCGGCAACATGGTGGTAGCGCCAACAGCCTGTATCCCGGGTAGCTGCTCGAGTCTGGAGTGCATGGTTAAGTTGAAGGCGTCTATGGCGGCCTGGGTTGAGTATTGCTCGCGCGGCAGACTATACGCCGCAGTCAGCGTGTGATCGATGTGGAAGCCGAGGTCGATCGCGCGCATGTTCTCAAAACTGCGCAGCAGAAGGCCCGAGGCTGTGAGCAGCACCAGGGCGACGGCGAGCTCCGCAACAACCAGGGCCGAGCGCAGGCGCACATGACCGCCTCCCGCTGTGCCGGTGCGTCCTCCTTCCTTCAGACCTTCATTGACCGGAGTGCGAGCGGCGGCAATGGCGGGGAGAATCCCGCAAAGCAGGCCGGTGAGCAGAGCCAATCCTAAGGCGAAAGCAACCACTTGCCAGTCCAGACTGATGGAATTGACGCGGGGAAGGGTTTCCGGAAGGAATCTGACGCCGATGCGCAAGGCAATCCATGCCAGAAGCAACCCCAGCAATCCGCCGGAGGTGCTGAGCACCAGGGCCTCGACCAGGGATTGGCGCAAAACTGCCGTTCTGCCGGCGCCCAACGCAAAGCGTACGGATATCTCGCGGCGGCTGCCGATGACACGCACCAGCAACAGGCCGGCAAGATTAGCGCAGGCGATGAAGAGGACCACGATGACTGCGAGGAAGAGCATTCGGACCAGCGGACGCGCCTGAGCTACGGTGGTCTCATCGAGTGGTTGGACAAGCGGATGAAGGCGACGGCTACGAAGCGCCGGAGGAAAACTGCGCATGATCTCCTGCGCCGCACCAGCAGCGTCCTGCTGGGCCTGCGCGGAGGTTACGCCGGGCTTCAGCCGCCCGACCAGGTAGTAGCCCCAGTTTCCCGCACCCTGGATCAATTCAGCCTGGGTGAAGCTCATGGGCACCCAAAGCTCGCTGCGGTTCAACTGACCGGGCACCAGGGGAAACTCGAATTCGCGCGGCATCACGCCGATGATCTCGTAAGGCTTGCGGTCGAGGAGAATCTTCCGGCCCAGAACGTGAACATCGCCATGGAAGCGGCTGCTCCAGGTCTGGTAGCTGAGGACTGCCAGCAGCTGACTGCTCTCATCTTCCGTCTGAGTAAAAGTGCGTCCTATCAAGGGCGAGACGCCGAGTACCGGAAAGATACTTGAAGTGAGTCGTGCGGCGTTGATCTGAACAGGGAAGTTCTGATCGGAGAGTTCATAGGTCGAAGGCTGGTAACCACCCAGGCTGGAGAAGGCATGGGTGTCGCGTATGTAGATGCGAGTTCCGGGCGCCGTGACACCGGGTGCATCGGCCCCATACTTTACGCCCTCCAGGATATCGCCGAGTGTGACCAGTCTGCGCTGATCGGGAAACGGCAAGGGCCGTAGCAGCACCCCTTCAACGATGGAAAAGATGGCCGTAGTTGCGCCGATGCCGAAGGCCAGCGTGATGATTGCGGTCAAGGCGAACCCTGGCGATTTAGACAGCCGCCGCAGCGCATAACGCAAGTCTTGCAATAGGGATTGCATAGAAGTCTCCAATTCCACAATAGCGCGCTTTATGCGCTGGGTTTTTCGACGATTGATGCCAATGCGTCTCGTCTGAAACTGTGCAGGCTGCGGATCAGGGCATATTCGACGAAGCCGCCGTTCCATCGGACCACTTGTCTGCCAGGACGAACAGAATCGTCACACGTTCCTCAGGGTCATTCGCCGCCATGACGGGTGAGTTGGGAACATCGGCTGCCCAGCTCTTCGTCATGTCTCCGGGGGAAAAGAACATCGCGTGAGGATGCCAGCTCTTACCCTGGTCGTTCAGATACTGCTGCTTCGACATCATGTAAGCCATCGCGCCAGGCTCGAGCGCTGGCACCTCGCGCTTATCCAGTGCCGACACGATTGCGTGCGCGATTTCAGGCTTCGATTTTCCTGCCAGCACGAGCCTGGTCTTCATCAGATAGATGGGCGCAAAGCTCCTCGCGGCTTGCGCATTGAAGCAGTGGGGTGCACGCATCTTCGGATTCCAGAACTCCGCCTGATCGGTGCTCTGCCCCCACGACCTCTCCACGAGGCAGAGAAAGCCATTCTTGCCCTTCACCGCGGTCGTATATCCCTCGTGCCCCAGCACCATCACTTCGGCTCCATCGGAAATGGAACTCGGTGCAGCACTGCGAGCTAGCGCGATCTCAGATTTCTCGTCAGATATCAGGTACTGGTCCAAGGGAGCCATTGTTGGATAGGCAGCTACTCCGGTCTGGGCAACTGCCTGCACGCCTGCGACAGATAAGACAATCTGCAAAGCAAATGCCAAGGCGATGATCTGTAGGTGATTCTTCCGCATCCGATCCTCCCAATCCGCGCATTTCGCGCCGGTGAGCATCGACCCTGAGATCGATTCACAGATCGTAAATTGCGCGAAATGGGCGGCGTCAGGCCGACATGGCACAATTCACGATTCCATCATTCCGATCGCCTGGAATATCTCAACTGTCGGGAACAGGGCAATGCACTCGTTGAGCGTCAGTTTACAGCGATTCTCAAGATAGGTAACGATAAACCCGCCAGCGTTTACCTAATCTCTCCGGACGCCGAGCGTCCTATTCAGAAATCGAACACAAGTAGGCAGTCGGTAACTTCCTTACCTGCTTGAAGTAATTCCGGGATAACTTGCACAGACGGAGGTCTAACCACTGACCAATACTCGGTCTCCGGGACAAAAGATGCTCAATGCACAAAATAATGCCGGTTTCACATTGGGAAAACGCGCGTAGCTATCGACGTCAAAAGCATCATGGAAATCCGTGGAATATGAGGATAGAGGTTCGTCGCCAAGCCTCCAAACGTGCAGATTTTCGGTTGAAATAGCGGTTTTTGATCGGACGATGCAAACTTCTCTCTTCTGTACTGACACTCCATACCGCCGGAAAAAACGGTTTCCAATTTCGGTCTGAATTTCGTACTGCCGATTCATCCGAAAGGTTACTAGGTTTTGCTCTTGACAGTTCTATGTTCTCTTCACGACACTGTTCCCGCCTTTATGGTGGTTAGACCTCATGACGTATTTTTTCTCATGCGATTTCCAGTTTCCAGCACGAGAAAGCGGGGCCAGTCTGCCATTGAGGGAAAAAGCGAGGCATAGGCGGAGTGGTAACGCTCGTACCGAATGACAGTGATGGCTGGCCAGTAAATAAAGGCGCCACTCGCAACTGCACAGAATGACTTTGGAGGCACGAAATGCAAGCACATCTATTGGCAAGAATACGGCTGGGATGTTTTCACTCGGCTTGGATCTTCCTGACCGTCACACTACTTCTCGTAGGAACAGGGAACTCTCAGACTGCAGGTACGGGGAACATCCAGGGCACCATCTCCGATCCAACGGGAGCCGTTGTTCAGAACAGCTCGGTCGCAATCATCGATTCCGCAACCGGAGTGCAACACAAAACAACCGCCGGGGAAGACGGCCTTTACAGCTTTCCCAATATTCCAATTGGTATTTACAACCTGGACGTGTCGGCTCCGGGTTTCGAGCACTACACTCAGGCTCGTATTGTTCTTGAAGTAGGCAGCAGCATTAGTGTCAATGTCAATTTGACTGTCGGTGCGACGGACCAGAGAGTGGAAGTCCTGGCGAACGGAATTGCCCTTCAGACCGAAGATCCTTCGTTCAAGCAGACCATCGACCAGAAGACCCTCACGGAATTGCCCTTGAACGGTCGCCAGGTCACCTCACTGATCACCCTGTCGGGTGGATCTGCAAACGCGAACGAGGGCAGCGATCTCCAGGGAAGTAAGACTTTTTACAGTTCTGTGGTCGTTTCGGTTGGCGGCGGTATGGGAAACGCGACTGACTATCGTTTGGATGGCGGCGATCACAATGACTACATGACCAACGTCAATCTTCCATTTCCTTTCCCCGATGCAGTTAGCCAGTTTAGCGTCGAAACCTCGGCCCTAGGGGCACAAAGCGGTCTACACCCGGGTGGTTTGGTCAACGTGGTGACTCGCTCAGGATCGAACGAATGGCACGGGTCAGCATTTGAGTTCATCCGCAATAACTTTATCGATGCAACCAACTTTTTTTCGACCAAGAAAGATACGCTGCACCAGAATCAATATGGTGGAACGCTCGGCGGAAAGATCATTCGCGATAAGTTGTTTTTCTTCGGCGGATATCAGCATCTTAAGGCTGACCAGAGTCAAGCGTTGACGCAGGCTTTTGTTCCTACAGCAGCCAATCTCCAGGGCGATTTTTCCACTACGGAAAGCGCGGCCTGCCAATCGAGCGGCAAGGCGATTCAACTGCTGAACCCTTTCACAGGAGAGGCGCTACCCAACAACCAGATCAGCCCATCTCTGTTCAGCGCGAGCTCCCTCAAGTTGATGCAATATCTGCCGCCAGCCACGAATGATTGCGGGATTGTGAACTATGCGATTCCGTCACAGCAATCAGAGGATCAGGTGATCGGTCGTATCGATTCGACCATCAATCAAAAGCACAGCTTGTATGGCCGGTACTTCTACGATAACTACACCAGCCCTGCATTTTTCTCTCCCACCAATGCTCTGATTACGACACAGCCTGGAAACTATGAGCGCGCGCAGGGGCTTACCATCGGCGAAACGTACATCATCAGCTCCCATACGGTGAATTCGTTCCACGCTACGGCGACGAGGCGGCGCGACGACAGAGGCGCTGCCGCCGACGGTATTGGACCGAGTACGCTGGGAATCAATTCCTATGCGCCCAGTACAAACTTTCTAGAACTAACTGTAACAAACAAGTGGAGCACGTACTGCGGCACCTGCGCTTCGGCTCATTTCAACGTAAACACGTTTTCTTTTGCGGACGATGTGAACATGGTGCTTGGCAAGCATCAGCTTGCGTTTGGAGGAGAGTATGTTCGATCTCAGCTGAACATCAATAACCTGTATGAGTCGAATGGCAACTTCGGCATAACAGGCGTTTACAGCCAGAAAGGGCCAGCAGGGAATAGTCCCGGAGGCACCGGCGCGGATGCAAATTTAGACTTTCTGACCGGCGCACTGAATACTTACCAACAAAGCAAGGCCCAGCAAAATGCATTGCGTGCGCCGATTCCCAGTCTCTACATTCAGGACGCGTACCACGTCACCAAAAGACTGGTTCTTTCCGCAGGTGTCCGTTGGGACCCCGAGTTTGTCCCGGTAGATTATTTTCACCGCGGATCTACGTTTGACATGGCGTCCTTCCTCAGCAATACGCACAGCACTGTGTTTCCAAATGCTCCGGCGGGAAGTTTCTATCATGGCGATGCGGGGGTGCCTACGGCATTCACGCAGAACTCGCCCTGGCAATTCTCTCCGCGCATTGGAATCACTCTCGATCCAACCGGCCAAGGCAAGACTGTTTTCCGTGCAGGTTCGGCGGTAGTTTATGACGAGCCGAACTTCTTCACGGCGCAGCGAGTCAATCAGAACCCGCCCTTCGCCACAGCAATTTCGAATGTTGCTGTGGGGGTTCCTATGAGCTTCAGCAGTCCATGGTCGAACGGCAGCACACCCAGCAACCCGTTCCCGCTGCCGTTTAACCCGCCGGCCTCCACAACATTCGCGAATCAGGCTCAATTCATCGTTCTGCCAAAGCAATTCCATCCGCCTTACACGATCCAGTGGACGGCCAGCATGCAGCAGGAGTTGAGTTATGGCTGGCAATTTCAGATTGACTACATCGGCGCGAAAACCAGCTTTGATGGATATGGATACCCTCTGAACCCGGCAGTCTACATCCCGGGAACATGCGGAACCAAGCCGTGCTCCACTACCGGCAATCAGACTTCGCGCTTCTACCTGACTCTGCAGAATCCGGCAGCGGGGCCAGGATACGCGGGAGGTGGTGGCGGTTCGATCCTGGTCGCCTCCGGCGCTAATGCCTTCTACCACGGAATGGTGGCTTCTATTCAGCATCGACTGTCGTCGAATTTCAGCTTCCTTGCCAACTACACGTGGTCACATTGCATTGACATTGAAGACAATCCTGGAGATATCGCTGGTACGACGGTGCAGAATCCGGCCAACATAAAAGGGGATCAATCGAACTGCGGATTTGACTTCCGCAATATCTTTAACAGCACGATGGTTGTCTCCAGCAATTTCTCCCTGACTGGCTGGAAGGCCCTGGCCATCAACAAGTGGCAGCTTGCGCCTCTCATTCATATCCAGGACGGTGCTCCGTTCACCGTCACATCGGGCGTCGACAACTCACTCACAGACGTTGGCAACGACCGCCCGAATGTAACCGGTCCGGGAAACATCTACACGCATAAGAAGATCACGCAAACGAGTCTCGGAAACCGTTCCTGGGTCAATGCATCTGCATTTACACAAAATGCTAACGGCACCTTTGGCGATTCCGGACGCTTTGCTTATCGTGGGCCAGGTTACATCCAATTTGACAGTGCAGTGAGCCGAACGTTCCCGCTTCATGAAAGATTGAATCTTGACTTGCGGCTTGAGGCCTTCAACGTATTAAATCATCCGGCCTTTGCTGCTCCTGGTAGCACTGGCAACCTGGGATCAACCTCGTCGCTGGTCTCGGCAACCTTTGGCCAGATAACATCTACCCTCACCTCATATGGGGCCAGGGTTTTCCAGGGTGCGGTCAAACTCACGTTCTAGATTCTGACGTACTCTCATTTCGGGAGAGATCTCAAGCTCTCGATTTTCATATTGCCTCGACAACAGAACCAAGGGGTGAACCATGATAGTAGAAGACAGCAACCGCAGAGACTTCCTGAAGATCAGTGGAGCAGCGCTCGCCGGAGCGGCAGTCTCATGGAGCGCGAAGAGCTACGCGCGGGTCATCGGAGCGAATGACCGAGTCGGCGTGGGCGTCATCGGCTGCGGCGACCGCATGAAAGGGGCCTTAATTCCAGCTTTCCATCTGAATTCGAAAGATATGAATTTCGAGTTCGTTGCTGTCTCCGATATCTGGAACAAACAGCGCGAGGAAGGCGCAGCCTATATCCAGAAGGTGTCTGGCGCTTCTGTCGCCCCGGTGCGCAACAATGACGAACTGTATGCCCGCAAGGATGTCGATGCCGTTCTGATTGCGACCGCTGATTTTCAGCACGCAATGCACGGCGTGGAGGCGGTGAAGGCCGGGCGCGACGCCTACGTGGAAAAGCCAACCGCGCACACCATGGCTGATGCCTGTTCGTTTCGCGATGCGGTCAAAGAAACCGGAAAGATCGTGCAGGTAGGAACGCAGCGGCGCAGTACGCCGAGTTATCAGAAGGCCGCTGAATATATCAAGTCCGGCAAGTTTGGCGACATCGTCATGGTCGAGATGACATGGAATGTCAACCAGCCGGGCCGCTGGCGGCGCCCGAATCTTGTGCCTCTCCTCAAAGAAGAAGACACGGATTGGAAGCGTTACCTCATGAACCGGCCCTACGAGCCATTCAACGCGCGAAAGTATCTCGAGTTCCGACTCTTCTGGCCCTACTCCTCGGGTATTCCGGACCAATGGCTCGTCCACCAGATTGATACCGTTCATTGGTTCAGCGGATATCCGCATCCGCGCAGTGTCGTAGCCAACGGCGGCATTTATGCGTGGAGAGACGGCCGCAAGAACTGGGACACGATGACGGCAGTCTTCGACTACGGTCCGTTGGATGATCCCTCCAAGGGTTTTCAGGTTCTATACACGTCGCGGCAGACGAATGCGGCGGGAGGCGTCAAAGAGCTCTACTACTCCGTCGGCGGCATGCTCGACATGGATACGCAGCGCGTCACCCCGGAAGGCGGCCTGAAGGCGAAAGCAGCCGCGGAAATGGGCATGAAGGAAGACCTGCTCGAAAGCTTTTCTCTTGGCGAGAATGCAGGTCCGGCATCGACAGCTGCCGACACCGGGGCCGATCCCATGACCTCTGCCAACATGCGCAACTGGATGGAGTGCGTACGCTCGCGGAAGACGCCGAACGCCAGCATTGACGCGGGCTACAGCCACTCGGTCGCACTATGCATGAATGTTGCCGCAATCCAGACCGGAGAAAAGGTCACCTTCGACGATAAGAACGAGCAGGTGCTGGTTGGAGGCAAGCCCTATGCTGGCTAAAGGCTCCTGGCTTGTCCTCTGTTCGTTATTGGCATTTTTGAAGCTCGGCGGGAACGTGCTGGCAAAGCAATCGGAGAAGGGAATTCAGGTAACACCGGACGAGGCTCAGCGCCGAGTCGACATCACAATCAACGGCCAGCCGTTCACCTCCTACTTATGGCCCACCTCGCTCAAGAAGCCTGTTCTGTTTCCACTCATTGCTCCCGGCGGGACTGTGGTGACGCGTGGTTATCCGCTCACTCCAAATGCGGGCGAGCGCGTCGATCATCCGCACCATGCGGGAATGTGGTTCAACTATGGCAACGTCAACGGTTTTGATTTCTGGAACAACTCCGACGCGATCAAGCCTGAGAGCCGCAGCAAGATGGGGTCGATCTATCAGGAGAAGATCCTTTCGGCGAAGAGCGGGCGCGACCGGGGAGAACTCGTTGTCGAGTCAGTGTGGACCACGGGCACAGGCGAAAACATTCTGGACGAAACCACGCAATACGTCTTCACCACAAAAGGAGATGCGCGGGTCATCGACCAGGTCACAACTTTGAAGGCGCTCGACCACGTCGTCTTCAACGATGATAAGGAAGGGCTGCTCGGCATCCGCGTTGCGAGTTGGCTCGAATCACCTACAGAAAAGGGCGGTGTTTTCACCGATGCAAATGGAGTTGCCACCAAAGTGGATAATGCTGGTTCTGCGGGCGCAAGCGGAATCTATCTGACCAGCGAAGGAAAGCGCGGCGATCAGGCCTGGGGAACACGTGGGCGCTGGTGCACTCTGACCGGCTCCAAAGACAACAAGACTGTCGCCATCGCGATCGTCGATCATCCGGCCAATCCCGGTTATCCGACCTACTGGCATGCGCGCGGGTACGGATTGTTCGCCGCGAATCCTCTGGGGCGCAAGATTTTTGACTCCAGTCAGACAGCTTTCAACTACACCATCGAGAAAGGTCAGAGCGCCACCTTCCGGTACAGGGTGCTCTTGTACCCGCACGCTGTCACACAGGAAGAGATGAACCACGAGGCCGACGCCTTCGCCGCGGACTACCACTAGCCAAGCTTAGGGGTTCTTCGCAAGAATCTTCGTAAAGTAGAACGTCATCGTAGTCTGTCCTGTGTTCACGATTCCGTGCAATACGTTAGCTTCGGCGTACATCATGTCGCCGGACGCTACCTGCGTCACTACCCCGTCTACTTCGATCTCCCCGGTTCCAGCAGTAACGATTACGAATTCTTCTTCGGGATGGCGGTGAGGCGGATGCGGCCTGGAGCCAGGCTCAAGCGTGACAACGCCAGATGCTACCGCCGCAAGTTGCTTTGTCGGACCGTTGAAATGCACTCTTGCTTTGGCTCCGGGGCTATTCCCCTCAGAGGGAAGACCTGCGCCTTTCACTACGGAACTTTTGAGCGGGGGACCACTCTGCAGAGTATCCACGTGAGTAATCTGCTGCGAAGTTTGAATAAATGCACTTGGAAGAATCGCAGAGGAGGCAAGAAAGTCCCTTCGATTTAACACGGTCTACCCCTTTTCCTTTGAGGCTACAGTTGGACTGTTGCGAGATCTTTTTTGAAGTCTATTGTGATGTCTTCTTCCTGAGCAACTGCTTTTCAGTCGCGGAGGATTGCGCACGCCAGTGAGCCATTTCCGTCACAACGAAAACATTCTGACTTGTCCTCCGAGGTTCGCCGATTGACATCCCTAGTTTTCTAGGGGTAATCTGGTGTCATCAACATCGTGAAAGGCGTGCGAACGATGTTGCGGTACGCGTGAGGGAATGCCATGTCGCTCTTTCGTCGCATCTCTAATCTGTTTTCCCGGTCCAAAGTTGATCGCGAAATCGAAACCGAGCTGACGTCCCACATTGAGATGCGTATTGAGCAAAGCATTGCTGAGGGCATGTCGCCGGAAGCGGCCCGTCGGAATGCTTTCCTTCGATTTGGAAACCCACCCGCGATGAAGGAGCGCGTCATGGCCGCGGATGCCGCCCTCACTCTGGAAAGTATTGGCATGGATGTGAGGTATGCGTTCCGCCGGCTGGCAAAGTCGCCCTCCTTTGCTGTCACTGCGATTCTAACGCTCGCTCTAGGCGTGGGAGCAACGACGGCGATCTTCAGTGCCGCCTATGCGCTCTTGCTTCGGTCGTTACCCTTTCAGCATGCGGATCGCATTATCGGCATCTTTGAGACTCATCCCCAGATTGTTGGTGGGGCCGAGGTCAACTTCCTGGACTATCAGGACTGGCGCAGGCAGCAGACGAGCTTCGAGCAGGTCGCTGCTTATTCGGGAGCGAGCTCCGACACTATGGCGCTGGTGATGCAGGATCATGGGGAACAGGTCCACACCGTCCTCGCGTCGAGCAACCTGTTCGCGCTTCTCGGTGTTGCGCCCCTTATGGGCCGCACGTTTGTGGAACAGGACGACACCCCGAATGCAAATCATGTCGTTGTGCTTAGCGCGGAGGCCTGGCGGCGCTATTTTGGCGGTGATCGCGGCATCCTCGGCCGCAGCATCACTCTCAATGGAGTCAGCTATACCGTGATCGGCGTACTTCCTACGGGTGGCGCTTATCCCACGACGGGAGAGTTCTGGATGCCGCTCTCCCTAATGGACAAAGAATCGCAGACCCGGCGAGTGGGGCATACGCTCGATGTTCTGGGTCGGCTTAAAGCTGGTGTCAGCTTAGCGGAAGCTCGAACGGACATGAATACGATCGCTGCGCGGTTGGCGAAGGTCTATCCGGCAACGAACAGAAATATCGGTGTGCTGCTCACTCCGATGCGCGAGCAACTTGTGGGATCTCTGAGGCCCGCGATACTCACACTCCTCGGTTGCGTAGTTCTAGTCCTGTGTATCGCCTGCGCCAATGTCGCGAACCTACTTTTAGTGCGGGCCGCGGCCCACGTTCGCGAAGCTGCGGTGAGGCAGGCGCTGGGAGCGAGCCGGCTTCGCTTGTTCACCCAGCAACTTTCCGAAACGTTCATCCTGTGCCTGTTCGGAGGTCTGTTTGGAACCGTACTTGCCGCGCTCGTTCTCCCGCTACTTCGTGTGGCGTTTGCGCATGCGGCGGGTGCAGACCTATCGTTGATCCGCTCGATTCAGATCAATGTTCCGGTCCTGCTTGTGACCTCAAGCGTATGCCTGCTCACCGCCGTTCTCTTTGGGCTCTTGCCGATGATGAAGACCCCAAATCAACTGGCCGATTCACTGCGACCGGGGGACCGCAGCACAGGCACACGAAGCTGGAGCAGAAGCGCGCTCATCTCCACAGAGATCGCGATCGCCGTTGTTGTGCTGTTTCTGGGAGCGCTGTTGATCCGAAGCTTTCAAAAGCTGATCCGGGTGGATCCGGGCTTCCGTACCGATCACCTGCTCAGCCTCGAGATCACGCTGCCCCAACCCCGGTATCAGGATCAGACCCCGGCGACGAATCACTTCTACGAAGGATTGATAGACAAGCTGAAACAGTCGCCCGGCATTGTGTCAGCGGGAACCACCATCGCTCTTCCGTTCAAGGCCTCGCATGCGATGACGCGATTTCTCGTCGCCGGTGAAGCTGCCCGTGCTCCGGGAGCCTTACCGATGGAGCAGATCCGCATTGTCAGTCCGGAATTCTTCCGGGCGATGGGCCTCCAACTGAAGCAAGGGAGGAGCTTCGAGCAGAAAGACGTCGAAGATAGTTTGGATCTCATCGTCGTGAATCAGGCGTTTGCCCAGCGTTATCTCTCGGGTAAAGACCCGTTGACTTCAAGCATCATGATGAATGTCCTCAGTCCCCATCCGGATAAAGTGCCTGTCATCGGCGTGGTCGCCAATGCTCGCGATCTGGGGGTCGAAACCGAAGCCGAACCTGTGCTGTATTTTCCCGGTTTTGGTGTGCATGCGGTCCTTCTTATCCGCACGAACACTGACCCAATGAGCATACTTCCCGAGGTACGCAAGGCTGTCAGGGAGCTTGATCCTACACAGCCGATCTATCATGTCGAGACCATCGATGAGGTCCTCTCCGATTCTCTGGCCCGGCAGAGAATGATCGCTATTTTGCTCGGCATCTTTGCATCGCTGGCACTGACACTTGCAGCCATCGGTATCTATGGGGTCATCGCCTACTCAGTCGCGCAGCGTACGCGCGAGATTGGTGTGCGGATGGCGGTCGGTTCGAGCAGAGGGAGAATTCTGCTTCTGGTCTTGCGCGAAGCGGCTGGTTTTACGGGCATCGGAGTTCTGGCGGGAATGGTCGCCGCTTTAGCAGGCGCTCATTTGGCAGACGCGCTTCTGTTTCAGACCAGTAGTGCCGATCCCTTTTCCATCGCCATATCTGTATTTTCTCTGTTGATGATCGCCATGTTGGCCGCTGTCCTGCCTGCCAGTCGCGCAGCCACGATCAATCCCGTTGAAGCCCTTCGATCAGAGTGAGAACTCCGAGTCCCCTCATCTCGGGAGTGATGATTGCCTCGCTGATTCCGATCATTTGCGCGGCGCGATCACATCGTGTAGTCGGGCTTTTTGTACAACTGGTTCCACTTCGCTTTTATATCGGGAGCGTACACCTTGTCCGCCCAATCCTGTGAGCCGATCTCCTCGAATCCGACAGAGACGGATTCAGCCCCGTAATTGAGGACGGACATAACGCTATCGGTGATCTCCAGTGCGAGTTGAGCCTTCTGCTGATCCGACTTTCCCGGCCAAAGTTTTACGATGACGTGCGGCATTATAATCTTCCTCTCGAGTGATGTCTAGTAGTGTTTCTACGTGACGGATCAGTGCTCATTTCTTTGTGCGAGCGCTGCTCATCGACCGACCAAAGCTTGATGAAATGGTGAGTAACGCGCGCCCTCTACTTTGACCCTTGAGGAAGCTTCCTCAAGAGTCTGCACATCTTCGTTTGTGAGTTCGACGGTCGCGCCACCAAGGTTTTCTTCGAGACGAGAAAGCCTGGTTGTGCCCGGAATCGGAACAATCCACGGCTTCTTCGCGAGCAGCCAGGCGAGTGCGATCTGTGCCGGCGTAGCTTTCTTCTGTTCCGCGAACGAGGTAATTACATCAACCAATGCCTGGTTTGTCTTGCGATTTTCAGCATTGAAGCGCGGAACAGTATTGCGAAAGTCTGCGCTGTCGAACTTCGTCTCGGCGTCAATCTTGCCGGTCAGGAAACCTTTGCCGAGCGGGCTGAATGGAACGAAGCCAATGCCGAGCTCTTCCAGCGTGGGCATCACCGTCTCTTCAGGCTCTCTCCAGAACAGGGAGTATTCACTCTGGAGGGCAGCGACGGGCTGCACTGCGTGGGCACGGCGGATCGTCTTCGCGCTTGCTTCGGACATGCCGAAGTGCTTTACCTTACCCTCCTGGATCAGCTCTTTCACCGCTCCGGCCACGTCTTCAATCGGAACGTTGAGATCGACGCGATGCTGGTAGAAGAGGTCAATGGCCTCCACTTTGAGACGCCTCAGCGATGCCTCGGCGACCTGCTTGATGTGTTCGGGACGGCTGTTCAACGCACTCCATTTGCCGCCGTCTTCTGGATTCGCCTCCCAGCCGAACTTGGTCGTAATCACTACACGGTCGCGAAACGGGGCGAGGGCTTCGCCGACTAGTTCTTCGTTGATCAGAGGGCCGTAGACTTCGGCCGTGTCGAAGAACGTAACGCCACGGTCAACTGCGGTATGCAGAAGAGTGGTCATCTCTTTCCTGGGCTTCGGAGGCCCATAGCCGAAGCTCATGCCCATACATCCGAAACCGAGAGCCGATACTTCCAGCCCACCTGTTCCTAATGTGCGTTTTTGCATCGCGAATCTCCTCGCCAGTGGCAGATCGAAGCCACTCACCAAGGTAAGGTTAGGCTTCTGGCGTTTATGACACAAGGTAGTTGCGGTCGCAAAGAGTTATGAATACTATTCATGAATCATGCGAAATGATTTGGGAGAATTGTCGGCGTTCGCAGTTGTAGCAGAGGAGCGCAGCTTTACCCGTGCGGCGGCGCGGCTGGGCGTCTCGCAGTCTGCTCTGAGCCACTCCATGCGAGGGCTGGAAAAGCGCCTGGGGCTGCAATTGCTCGCGCGGACCACTCGAAGCGTTTCTCCGACGGCCGCTGGCTCTGCGCTTCTCCGCGAGTTGGCTCCTGCTCTCGAGCGAATCGAGCTGGCAGTAGCTGAGACGCGGAAGCAAAGAGAGAGTCCGGCAGGGCGCATTCGACTCATCATCCCGCGAACCGCCACGCAAATGGTCCTTCTTCCGAAACTAGCTCAGTTTGCCCGCACCTATCCTGAAATCGTTCTTGAAGTCACTTCCTCCAACGACCCAGTCGATCTTGTGGCCGGGGAATACGACGCTGGCGTTCAGATTGGTGAGTTCATCCAGCGGGAGATGATTGCCGTTCGGGTCACAAAAGACATGCGCCTCGCAATCGTTGGATCGCCGGAATATTTCAAGTCTCACAAAGTACCACGTAAGCCTCAAGACCTGAAGGATCATGCCTGTGTAGGTTTTCGCTTCAGTAGCGGTCTCTATCGCTGGGAGTTCGAGAAAGGGCGAAGGGCGCTCACGGTCAGCCCGCAGGGGCCAGCATCATTTGATGATCCGGACCTGGTGATCCAGGCGGTCTTGAATGGTGTCGGCGTGGGAGCAGCGATGGAGGAAACCCTCAAGGGGTTGATTGCGGACGGACGCCTGCTACAAGTGCTGAAAGACTGGTGTCCGACATTCCCTGGCTACTTTCTCTACTATCCGAGCCGTCGCAATCAGCCTGCAGCACTGGCGGCCCTCATTGACACACTCCGATCTTAGAATTGAGGACAAAGCCTTTAACTGCCCCAGTTTTAAGTAGCGAGAAACGCCCATCTCGTCAGCGATAACAAAGGGCGGATTCTTCCTTATCTTTTCTCCAGCACAAAATGTGTCGCGTACTCAGTCGCCTTGTGCTCCGACACGGAAAATCCAAGGGCGGGAAGGTCGAGATCGGTAAACAATGATTCACCCTGGCCGAGTACGACAGGTGCAAGTGCAAAATGCAGGGAATCTATCAGCCCAGCTTGGAGATATTGACGCACTGTGGAAACGCCGCCGCCAATCTTGACATCCTTGTCGCCCGCTGCCTTTTTCGCGAGTTTCAGCGCCTCTTCGATCCCGCCGGTAACAAAGTGGAAGGTAGTCCCGCCTTCCATCACCAGCGGCTCACGCTCGTAATGCGTCAAAACAAAAGTTGGCGTATGGTACGGCGGGTTGTCGCCCCACCATCCCTTCCATGTGCTATCAGGCCAAGGGCCGCGCACCGGACCAAACATGTTGCGACCAAGGATGAAGGCGCCAAAGTTCTCCATCGCCTGCCGAGCGTACTCATCGTCTACATCGGTAGAGCCACCACCCTGCCCATGCATCGCGCCGAAAGTTTTTGTATGGAAGAACCACTGAAAGATCTCGGGACCGCGCTTGCCCAATGGATCGTTCAGGCTTTGCTCTATTCCCGCGCTGAAACCATCCAACGAAACACCAAATCCCGCAACTCGAACCTTCGGCATGTGGGCTCCTTACCTCCGAAATTCATGCTAACGCCTCTTCGATTGCAGGAACAGGATGTCGCCGCTTTTTTCATCTTTGCGGCGCGAGTCGCATCTCTTCAATGGAGACATCTTGTCGAAAACTGAGAACCAATCCTATTCTGCTGCAGGCATAACGGGTGGAGCTACCGTTGATTCTGCAAAATATACGACCCGTCCGAATCTGGTCCTTGCTATCTGCTGCATGAGCCTGTTGATCGTGGGCATGGACGTGACGATTGTAAATGTTGCGCTGCCGGCGATCCAGAACGACCTACATGCACGACTGGCGGGACTGCAGTGGATTCTGGACGCCTACACGCTGGTAGTGGCGAGCTTTCTGATGCTGGCCGGGGCGATCTCAGACCGCTTCGGGCGTCGGAGAGTATTTCAAATCGGTCTGGGCGTGTTCACGCTCGGATCGCTGCTGTGCAGCTGGGCAGGGACGATCGAACAGCTGATCTGGTTCCGCGCGCTGCAGGGATTCGGGGCGTCCATGCTGAACCCGGTGGCACTGTCGATTATTGCGAATGCGTTTCCGGAACGGAAGGCGCGTGCGCGTGCGGTGGGCATCTGGGGCGCGGTGGCAGGCGTTTCGTTGGGGATCGGACCATTGATCGGCGGGGCATTGACGGAGACGATTGGATGGCGTTCGATTTTCTGGATCAACGTGCCAATCGGGATTGTGGCAGCGCTGCTGGCGGCGCGGTTTGTGCCAGAGTCGAAGGCGGCGCGAGCGCGAGCCTTCGACCCGGTGGGACAAGCGCTGGTGCTGACAGGGCTGGCTACGCTGACGTGGGGAGTCATCGAAGGACCACATGCGGGGTGGGGATCGGGGTTGATCCTGGGTCTGTTCGTCACCGCAGTAGCGGCATTCGTCGCGTTCGTTCTGTACGAGCCGAGGCGGCGCGATCCGCTGCTGGACCTGCGTTTCTTTCATAGTGTGCCATTCTCAAGTGCGACGGTTCTGGCGCTTAGCGCTTTCTCATGCTTTGCAGGTTTTCTTTTTCTGAACGCGCTATATCTCCAGCAGGTGCGCGGCTTTTCCGCCTTTCACACCGGGTTATTCACGCTCCCGCTGGCGGTGGCAATGATCGTGTGTGCGCCGTGGTCGGGGCGTCTGGTCGGAAGCCATGGAACGCTGCCTTCTCTGCTGGCCTCGGGCGCGGGATTTTTCTTGAGCACTCTGATGCTGACGAGGCTAGGCGAGCAGACATCGGTAGGTTGGCTGCTTGCTGCATACGCGTTGTTCGGTGTAGGGCTGGGGATGGTGAATCCCGCCATCACGAACAGCGCGGTGGCGGGAATGCCCCTGTCGCAGGCGGGCGTAGCGGCGGCGATAGCCTCGACCAGCCGGCAAGTAGGCGCAGCGCTGGGAGTAGCCGTGTCCGGGACGGTCGTGGCAGCGGGCCATGCGCGTGGTACTGATTTCACCACGTCGACGCACGCAATCTGGTGGGTGATGACGGTGTGCGGAGCGGCGGTGCTTGTGCTGGGCTTTGCATCGAATACAGCCTGGGCGCGGGCAAGCACGGAACGGGTGGCGCACCTCCTCGAAGAACGGCACTGATTCGGTGTGGTGGCTACCACATAGAGACTTTCTTCTCCCTCCTGGAGACGTTGTGCCCCGTGTCCGATAGTTAGGGCGTCAAAGCTGTGAATCAATGTCACCATCACGCAGAACACAACGTAGGATTTGGCCTGGCACCTGCTGGGCCATTTTTTTTAGTTGCGTAGTGATCCGCGAAAGGGGACGGGCAAGCAAGGGTGTATTTCTTGCCTCATACCGCGCCAATGGTATCGTTTCCAATAGCGTTCGCCGAAATTGATATCACCTCATCTAGAACATCATCCGATCCTATCGAGGTGCACAAGGACGCGAACGGCTCGCTGTATGTCTTTGCTATCTGTGGCCTGCCCCAGAATGGCAGGGAATTATCTTATTTCTTCAGCAATAGGGCGCTTCAGGACTTACATGTCCGGCTACGCTCGAGTCTACGTTCCTTATCGTATGTGCCATTGTTCCCACGCCTGAAGAAGGACCATGGCAAGAGTCCACAACAGGAACGTGAACACAAGGACGACACCGATGCGGAACACGACAGTGACGAATTTATTTCCGTATTGTCTTCTACTTCCAATCTGGTAGTTGTTTGTCCTTCGCCCTGAGATGTACTTGGGAGCGGCCTTACGCACTCGCGCCATCGACATAGATTTAGTTCTCGAACTCAAGCTCTGGCATTGGCAGGACATCGTGTTCCCCAGCGATCCACACGTAGAGCGTGGGAAGCAAGAAGACATTGATGGCGAGAGCGCCGACTAGCCCTCCGACGATGACGATGGCGAACGGCCTTTGTGAGTCAGACCCAATGCCATGAGACATTGCGGCTGGAAGCAGGCCTAGAGTGGCAACCAGCATCGTCATCATGATTGGGCGCAGCCGAAGCACAGCACCGGCGATTGCGGCCTCTTCGATCGAGTGGCCCTGCACACGAAGTTGGTTAATGTACTCAAGCATGATGACCCCGGTCTGCACAGAGACGCCGAACAGGGCCAAGAATCCAACTCCAGAGGAGACGCTAAAGTTCGTATGCGTGAGGAGCAGCGCGAGCAACCCTCCAATCGGCGCCATGGCAACGTTCACCATAATCAGGGTGGCCCATTTGCCCGACTTGAACATTGTGTACAGAATGACGAAGATCAACAGAATGGTGATTGGAAGCACAAGAAGAAGGCGCTTCTGCGAGCGCTTCTGGCTTTCGTATTCTCCGGCCCAATCAATGTGATATCCAGCAGGCAGCGATACCTGCTTGTTTACTTTGTCGATGGCCTCTTCGACCGTGCTTCCAAGATCGCGGCCACGAACGCTGTACTTCACGGCGATGTAGCGCTGTTCTCCTTCGCGATAGATCTCTTCGGCGCCGTCAGTCGTCGCGACCTTGGTCAGTTGCGCCAGCGAGACACGCTCACCCGAGGGTGAGAGGAGCCGCACATTCTCGATGGCCTCGCGTGTATCGCGATACGGCTCCTGATAGCGAATCACGAGATCATAACGAGCTTCGCCACGAAGTACCTGACTTACGGCGTTGCCACCGACTGCAGTCTGGATTGCGTCCTGCACATCGGCCACATTGATCCCAAAGCGTGCCGCCGCCTCTCGATCCACTGTAAAGGTGAGGTTTGGCTGGCCGATGACGCGAAACAGGCCCAGATCCTGAACGCCATGGATCTTGCTCATGATGCTGACGATTTCGTTGCCTTTTTCTTCGAGCGTCTTCAGGTCATCTCCGTAAATCTTGACGGCCAACTCGCCTTTCACGCCACTGACCGCTTCTTCCACGTTGTCGGAGATGGGCTGTGAGAAGTTCCAGATGACTCCGGGAATCGTTTCCAATTGCTGGTTCATGGAGGCAATCAGATCCTCTTTGTTCTGGTGGAAGACTGGTCTCCACTTTTCTTTTGGTTTCAGGCCGACGTAATACTCTGTATTGAAAAAGCCGGTTGTATCGGTGCCGTCGTCGGCTCGGCCTATCTGGCTTGTTGTCTCCGTTACCTCAGGAAATGAAGCCAGCAACACCCGTGCCTTATTGGCGATCGCAACACTCTCATCAGGCCCAGCGCTGGGTGCGAGTGTTCCTCGCACCCAAATGGCCCCCTCGTCCAGGTGAGGAAGGAATTCGGATCCGATGGCACCGCTGAACGCCAGGTATGCCGACATTGCCAACACCAACCCAGCGCCACCCACGGTCAGATACCGGTTGCGAATGGCGAACGCGGCTGCGCGCTTGTAGTGGTCGATCAGCCAGACCAGGACTGGGTTGTGCCACTCTTTTGCTCCCTTCCGAAAAAGAAAGCTGGAAAGAACCGGAGCGAGCAGCATGGAGAAGATCAGCGCACCCAGTAAGGCAAATGCCACGGTCCACGCCATCGGTTTGAAGAGGCGTCCTTCCACCGCCTGCAGTGTGAAAATTGGCAGGTAGGCGGTGATGATGATGCCGATTGCATAGAAAACAGGCCGCTGCACCTCATGTGCGGCTTCACGGATTCTTTCGGTAGGAGTCTGTGACCCATGTCCATTGCGATTAAGATGACGAACGATGTTTTCAACCATCACCACTGCACCGTCCACAACCATGCCAAAGTCAAGCGCACCAAGCGAAAGAAGATTGGCTGGAATATGTCGGAGGTCGAGACAAATGGAAGCGAATAGGAGAGAAAAAGGAATCGTAAGTGCGACGATCAAAGCACCGCGCGCGTTCCCGAGGAAAAGAAAAAGCACGATCACCACCAGCACAATTCCCTCGGTCAGGTTGTGAAGCACGGTGTGCGTGGTGTAGTGGATCAGGTCGCTGCGATCGAGAAATGGAACGACTTTTACGCCCTTGGGAAGAATGTGCTCGTTCAGCTCCTGTACTTTTGCTTCAATGCCACGTAGAACGGGATCGGAGTCGTCGCCCTTTTGAAGGAGTACGATGCCTTCAACAACATCCGGATTATCGACGAGCTTTCCATCCTCGCGGCGGATGGTCCTGCCGTTTTGTCCCAGCCGGATTTTCGGACCTTGCTCAACTACAGCAATATCTTTCACACGCAGGGCTGTTCCCGTCTGCGTCTTGATCACGGTATTTTCAATATCCTGAACTCGCGAAACAAGTCCAACAGCCTGCACATTGATCTGTTGGGAACCAGCAACAATGAAGCTGCCGCCTGCATTTGTATTGTTGTTCGCAAGCTGTTGCTCAACTTGAGCAATGCTCAACCCATAGGAAATGAGATTGTCCGGATCGAGGCGGATCTGGTACTCCTTCGTTTCGCCTCCGAGGCTGGAAACATCCACCACGCCTGGAACCTGCTTGAACTGCTTTTCAAGAGTCCAGTCTTCGATCGACTTCAGCTCCATGACATCGATTTCTGGATTCTTGCTCTCGAGCGAATAGAAGTAGATTTGACCTACGGGGCTCCAGTCTGTTCCCAGCTGCGGGACAAGGCCTGCAGGCAACGTAACCATTCCCATTCTTTCGACTACTCTCTCTCGGTTCCAGTTGTTCTCGGAATCGTCGTCGAAAATGAGCATGATGCTGGACAATCCTGCCAGAGTGGTGGAACGCAGATGCTGCAGGTGAGGGATGCCCGCCATCTGGATCTCGGTTGGAATCGTAACTTGTTGTTCGATATCTTCTGCCGAGTGCCCGGGCCACTGCGTAATGATGTTG
>JABDHA010000050.1 GCA_013285705.1 Acidobacteriota bacterium | reverse complement strand
GGATTAACGTACTTCATTACGCAAGGGCCTGACCTTGGCTTTACCAGCGCTGCCACCATGAGCATCATTGTTGCTTCTGCGGTGAGCTTCATCATCTTTCTTGTGATTATGGACTTTGATCCGGGACTTCTGCGTGCTTTTGTTGCCGTTAAAGAAACGGGAGGGTTTACCCGCGCAGGTCAGCGCCTGAATCTTACTCAGTCAGCGATCAGTCATCAGATCCGGCGACTCGAAGAGCAGGTAGGCAGGCAACTGCTGCGACGCACTACGCGGCGGCTTACCCTGACCGAAGATGGTGAAGAGTTCCTCCGTCATGCCGAGCAGATTCTGGCTTCACTGAATGCGTTGACTCAACGCTTCCTGCCGTCGCCGGTTTCTGGCGTTGTACGCTTCGGCGTGCCCGAAAGCTTCATGGGCGACCGGCTCCCACCGCTGCTATGCCAGTTTGCTCGCGCATTCCCGTCCGTGCGTCTCGACGTTAGCGTTACTACCTATCTCGATCTGCGCGCCATGATCGAAGCTGATGAACTCGATCTCGCTGTAGTGCTGTGCATGTCTGGCAAAAAGGACGAGCTGGTTTTGCGGCAGACACAGTTCGTATGGGTTGCCGCTGAAACATTCGACGCCCCACACGGCTCGCTGCCTCTCGCGCTTGCTCCTGCGCAGTGCGTGAACCGCCGGATTGGTCTTGCGGCGTTAGCCGGAACCTCCATCGAATGGCATGTCGTCTTCACCTCACCAAGCCATCAGGGACTCCGGGCTGCCGTATTGGCCGGACTTGGAATCACAGTGTTGACACTGGACGATCTGGAACCGGGTATGAAAGTAGTCAACGGCCAATATGGCCTGCCGTCATTGCCTAAGGTCGATTTCGCATTGGCCTGGAACGAGAACGGCCCGACATTGGCAACCCGAGAATTTGCCCAAATGATCCTGAATATGCCGCAGACGCGTCACTCGCCAATTCAATCTCGTAAAAACGCATTGAAAACAAATACCAGGAACCGTCATCAAAAGCGGCGATTGCGATCAACCACCTAAGCCTCGGCTAGATCTGGCAGAAGTCAGCGCTCTGGTGGACGCATTGATTCCGACGACGTCTCTTAACTGGCAGCTGCTGTAAAAGAGAAAAGCCGGAGCTATTGGCAAGCTCCGGCTTTGGCAGCATTCAGGCCGCAGTGAATGGTTAGTTATTGTTAGGAAAATCGAATAGGTTAAAGAGGTCGTCAATGGCCGGGCTGTTGACCGGCACATAGGGGTTGCCAGACGCTGTAACCGGGTTGGGGAAGTTGTCACGGCTGCGGCGTGTTACAGTCTCCAGGCCCCAGTTCCTCTCGATGAACTTCAGGATTGAAACGTGGTCGGCATACGAGTGGTCAATGTGACCCGGTTTCGTATAGGGAGAGACCGCGAGAAAGATGATACGCGTGCCGTCGCCGAAGTAATCGAGCGGCTGCACGTAGCCGGAGTCATAGTAACCGCCGCCTTCATCCTCGGTGATGAAAATCGCGGTGTCTTTCCAGAGCTTCGGGTTCTTCTTGACTTCATCTACGATCTTCTTGCTGAAGCCTTCAAAGAGATCCAGTTTGGAAGATGATGGATGACCATCGACCAGTCCGCTGGGCTTGACGATGGAGACTGCCGGCAGCGTTCCGTTCTTGATGTCGTCATACAGATTCGCCGTGTCCTGGATGTGGGCGGTGCGGATAGACGCATTCGCCATGATCGAGGTGTCGTACTGGAAGGGGTTGCAGATGTTGCAATACTCGTCAGTGTCCTTCCCGACAGCTCCATAGTTCAGCTGGTACGGATCAGGTACGTAGTTATTCCACTGGTCGCCGTAGTACTTCCATGAGATGTTCGCTTTGAGCATCACGTCGCCAATGCTGCGAACAGAAGACGGCGGGATGGTAAAGACGGTGTTGTTGGGGCTGGGATCGGTGTAGGCGTTGTCGCCGTTGCCGAAGTATCCCGGATTGTAGTTGTTCAGGAGGTAGTAGTGACCCTTCTGGCAACGCGAAGCGATCGACGTGGGCAGAGACTTCAAGTAGTCCAGAATCGGAGCAACGCCAGGCTGTGTTTTGTCAGAGCAGTCGGTGTAAGATCCGCCGCCGTAAGAAGCTGAGCCGAAGGAGCCACCGCCGTAGCCGTCCTCTGAATACCAGTTATTGGTATTCTTGGCCGGATTCGGGTTTTCGACTTCGTCGACAACACCAGCGTTGGCCGTGCCCTTCCCAACTTCCTGATCATGGGGCGGCGTCAGCGGATTGCCTTTGCCGTCGCTGAACCAGATCATGTCGCCGTGTCCGAACATGATGTGGTTGGCGCCTGTTCCGCCGTCTACTGACTGATGGAAGTTGTCGCTCATCGCGTATTTATCCGCCAGGCTCTTGAAGTAAGGCACGTCGCCGTTCTGGACGTTATAGAAGCCCAAAGCGGTTGAACCCTCACCGGTCGTTGTGCCACCGGATGTATATTCCGTGCTGAAGTTTGCTGGCTGCTTCAGGCCATTGGTGCCTGCACCTACCGTTACTTCCACCCAGGAAAACAGCCCAGCGTTGCAGCCGGACGGATTCTGCCTTGTGGACTTGGTGGCATCGCAATTCAGTTGCTGCCACATCTGGTAGAAGCGATGGACGGGACTCTGTGCATACGAGTTATATGTGAAGGCATCTCCATTGGTCAGCTGGAACGGACCGGGAGGAAGGCTGTCCACGTTCTTGATGCGCGCGTCCGGTGTACCGGAAGTCTGGCCAGTACCGCCTGTAACAAGATAGGCGTAATAGTCTGCCGGAAGGCCGTTCTCCGACTGTCTTGCCAGCTTGAGGCTATCGTTCTTAACGAAGGAGTCCTGGGGCCCGCCGACGAGCGGGGCGGGAAGCACCTCTCCTGGAAAGGTAGTCTTGGCAGGGCTCAACAGAAATCCATCATTAGCCTCGTCATATGCCGCAGTCTGCTCAGCCTTGTAGAAGTTCTTACCGGGCGTTCCGTCCGCTTTAACGATGCCCTCGGAAAGCAGGTTCCAGACTGTTTCGCCCCTCTTTGGCACATAGGTTGCGAAAACGTGGTCAAAGCTGCGGTTTTCGCCAATGATGACGATCACGTGCTTAATCGGTGAGGTGGTGTCGTTGTCACGGGATGGTGCGTTTTGTGGGGAATTTGCGGCAAACGCGTTGCCGATTGCCAGCTGAAAGATAGTTGCGGAAACAAGACCCGCACGCATCATCCGCGTGGCAGTGGACGCAAACTGCTTAGCAGTCATACTTCCTCCTGTGGTTAGGGCGCTAAACCCAACCCAGAGGAGAATAAGGCCCGAACAAGTGGTGGAAGGTGTTTGTACCGTGAATATAGAGTTAAATGTGGACTATCTTTCGATAACAACGGTCTTATCGGAAAGTCCGGGAAGTTCTTACCTGTAATTCTTACTTTCCCCGGGATTTATTACATTCCAAAGTATCGCCTTTACCTGAGCTACAGGCCGCCTGTGCTGCAATGGGAGATGCTTCGGGATCAATCCGGATAGTGCCCATCATGCCTTTGTCTTCATGTTCGAGCAGGTGACAATGGTATGGAAATGTCCCCACGATGTTGGGATCGCGAAAGTCCATACGTATGCGAATGCTGGGGTAGGTTAGCAGTCTGCCATTGTTGTATGGGACATTGACCGTATCGCGCAAAAAACTCTCCTGGACCTGTCTTCCCTGATATTCAAGCAGCAGAAAATGCAGTTGATGAATATGGAAGGCGTGGAGTTCCTGGGAACGGTTTTCAATAATCCAATCTTCGACTGTACCCTGCTGGGCCACAATATTTGGGACCGTCGAGTTCATATCGAACATTTTTTGCGTCTGACCTTCTTCGGTCAGATAGAATTCGACCGCACTGGTCGGATCGTTGGGATCGGCCAGTTTCTCCGAGAAATACAACCGCCGTACACGCACTGGGGCTACATCTCCCAGCCATTTCATTTTTGGCGGAGCAAGAGGCTGCGGCGAGTTCTGCAATCTTGATCGGGGTTCAGGAGCATCCGGGGTGGCAACAATCCTCGCCAGCATCCTGTTCGTATCATTCTCACCGCCTGGCCCTGTGTCCACCGTGCGCGTAACCAGCAACCCAGTCTCGCCGGCAGGTGGCCCTTGCACCATAAATTCGACGCGTGCTCCCGGGGGAATGGCGAGATGTGTCTCCCCGAGAACCGATTCCGCAGCCGTCTGATTCTCCAATCCGTATCCTATCGGCACTCCATCCATAGCTACGAGACCGAGCGGTTGCGGTTTGTTTTGGAAGAGGACCTCAAGATTTAAATAGGTAATTGCGGAGGCATTTAAAACCCGCCATAACTGCTGCTCTCCTGGTTTCATTTGGATCGTGGCCGGCGGATAATCCGGGTAGGGCACCGGCACATAATTGATAGACAAGTCTTTCGCTGGCTTACCAAAGCCCGTGCCATTATTGGCTGAATCTCCGTCACGATCAATCATGAATTTTGGCACCGTAGGCTCGGATTTTGAAGGAGGCGCATTGGGGTTTACCAGGTCCTGATCTCGGATGATGAAAACGCGCTCTGGCAATCCAGCCACTTCCTTTTTAGCGCGCTCGATTCCCTCCACAATCAACGCTCCAGAAGCGCCACCGAGCACCTGCTGCTTGCTGAAACCGTGAATGTGCGGGTGATACCAATAAAGGCCGGGCGGTTCATCGTCGGGAATGCGAAAGCGATATTCGAATGAAGGGTCCCCCGGCTGAAGCGAGGTCTTCAAAACATCGTCCTGGTGACAGACTGGAGGAATAGTCAATCCATGGAAATGCAGATTGGTGGAGATGATGCTCATCGCTCCAGTTGTGCACGACTTACCGCCCATCTGCGAGTGAATATGCTGAACTTCTTCATGGGGCGGTTGTGTCATGGCATTCTTCAGATGAATGATTACCAGATCGCCAGGATTGACACGCAGATTGGGAGATTCATGGCCCTCTGCATCTGTAAAACAATAACGTGTGCTCCCATCGTTCTGGGCAGAATTGAAAGCCGTTAGATTGATTTCAAGCACGCCCTCTTTGCTTCGAACATCTGCCGGTTCCTCGACTACACTGCCAATCTGCGGACGCGCACAGGTTTCCGTGGTCAAGGATTGGCCAAGCAAGGGCCCGTTCGAAAGTGCAACTAGCAGAACACCAAAGATGACGAACGGGCCGTGTAAAAAGCGAAGGACCTGTCGGAAGGCCAGATGAATAAGCTGTAACTGCATCTTGGTCCTGGACATCATCATTTCAATAGTTGCCACCCGCCGCATTAAAACAGGATGAAATGAAGCTTGGTTAATTCGATTATGCCGGCAGCAAAATCTTATAACGCCAAGTTCGACTGGTGCACTAACAGATGGGATGAGAAGGCCGGTCTTCCAAGAGGATGCGTTGATTCAGCACGCCGAACAAGACTGGCGAAATCGAGCTCCCGATTCCCTAGCTATAGCCCGCAGACTTCGCGTTATCCATTGACCCTCAATGAGCGCACTGGTGATTTGGCAGCAGCCGTTATTGATTCTATGGTGACCCCGGGAAGATTCGAACTTCCGACCTGCGGTTTAGGAAACCGTCCAAGGTCATATGCATCGAGTGGCAGTGTGTTGCATAGCGTCCGTATGTGGCTTATTTTGATCCCTTTACCTCGAACTCATTTTGCATTGAGATGCAGGAAATTGCTTAAAAGTACAATCCAAACTGACACCAGAACTGACACCAACTTCTCCCTCGGGCCCACGGTTTTAAGTGCACTTTTGCAGTGTGCCGCATGCTAAATGCGCAAAAAAGTTGAAAACGAACTGACACCAAACTGACACCAAAACTGACCTAACAAATGAGGGTTTTCGACGCGACCTTGAAGAGTGAACGGTATAAGCCGAGCCCCTCACGAAGGAGGCTCATCCCGAAGCCGCGCCAGCCGGGAAGTTCCGCCCGCTCGACATTCCGACCGTCGCGAAACCAACTGGCTCGATGAGAAAAGAGGTCATATTATTCTGGTCATATTAATAAGGAGACTGCCATGCAAAAAATGGCTGCCACACAATTCAAGGCTCAATGTCTAGCTGTGATGGATCAAGTATCGCAAAGCGGTTGCGCCGTTGTGATTACCAAGCATGGCAAGCCTGTAGTGAAGGTGGTTCCAGCAAACGAAGGGGAGGATGAGATCTTCGGAGCTTTGGCAGGTATCGCCAGAATTGCGGGCGATATTGAGAACACTGTTCCGGCCAAAGATTGGGGAGTGGAGTGATTCTTCTCGATACACCTATTCTTACAATGCGTTCCGGATGATCGCCACGGGCGTACTTGCGCAGATCGGACACGGGAATCAGAACCCTTCCACCAATCCTTCTGGTCGGCAGTCGCCGGTTGGCTATCAGGTAGTCCAATGCGCATTGGCTGATGGAAAGTAACTGGGCCGCCTCTTCCCTGCTTACCAGCAGTTTTGCATCTGGCGCGACTGTGACTCTGTGACTCGTATGGGTGCCTTTCTTGTGTGCGCTGTTGATTGCTTGCATTCTGTGATCTTGAGTAGAGGCATTCCCCGTCCCGACCATAAGTAGATAGTTTTGACAAAATTTCATGCGTCATTCCCAACTGCGTCACGAACCACGATTGGTGTCCATCGAGGCGTTGCTCTGTGTTATCCGAAGCAAAGGGAGCTTGGCACTGACGCCTGTGTGTATGCAACAGCATCAGAGTTGAAACATTCAGCCTTAACTGTTTAACATTCAGGCTGACAGTTCGGCAGAGTTCTGTTCGGCATGAGAATCTGAATGTTTTATTCATTACGAGAAGGTCATGATACCTACTCTATCGAGGAATCTGCCGAGGAAGGATGTTCAGCTGCTTGTCTTGGGCTGACAATCCAACGTTTTTGAGGGTATAACTGTGCGGGGATGCTTAAGTCGATTTATTTGAGCGGAAAAGGCTTACCTGTTATCTATTTAGGTTCATGACAGAAACCCCTTTTCACTGAACAATATACTGAATAGCCAGTTAACATTGACTTGATTTTATCCAATCGTTGCTCCGGCAGATGTTTTTCTGCATCTAAGTCTGACGGGGTTCCATTCCACAATTAAGCTCGGCATATGGAGGACCAGTTGATGACCAAAAAGTGGCTCTTTTTTTGGGGAGTATTGATGCTCACGCCTCTGATAACATCGGCCCAAGTTGCACCTGCTCAGAGTGGTGCCGGCAGCAAATTCAGTCTAGCCCTGGGTGCCGGATTCTCAGGATTTAATACGGATTATGCTCCTGACCGCATGTATGGCATCGCTGCTTATTATGATTTGGACTATGGCCGCTGGATTGGGCTTGAAGTAGAAGGACGCACGATACAGTGGAATCAGATTTACAATCTCCGCGAAGATACAATCGCAGCCGGCGGACGTTTTAGGCTAGGCCGTTACGGACACGGACGATTTATTCCATACGCAAAATTTCTTGGAGGGATTGGCAGCATCGATTTTCCACCGTTTGTTGGATTCCCTCACTATACCCATGACACGTTCGCCTTCTATGACGCCGGCGGTGGTCTGGACTACAAACTGACGCAACATGTCTACTTACGGGGCGACTATGAATATGAGTGGTGGCCTGGTTGGCCGAGGCATGGTCTAAGCCCAAATGGCTTCACTATTGGAGCAAACTATCGTTTTTTCTAGAATGAAGTCGTAGGGAAGTATTCGCCGCCAGCCACGCATGAAAAGGATTGCAGATTCGTTCTGCAATTGCGCAGTGATCTGAAGGGCGTAGAACTGTTCGTGATTTCAAACAGTTCGAGCGCGGTGATCTTGCTGCCAAGGGCTTTTAGCGCCCTCACAGAGAAGATTAAGTCCAATTCATCTTCTTATTCTCCATTCCAAGATGGAGAATAAGAAGGTGCTCTCGGCAGGTTTTCGTGTATCGCTAAAAAAAAGCCTGCGTTGACGAAACAGATATGATTGTGAGTCTTATTGCGTAGCTGTCAAATGCGTCACGGAAACGCGCTTTATTGTCGTCAATTGCGAAGACTAACTCCTCTCTAGACTTATTCTGTTTCAGAGGGCATATCCTGAATAGCTCTAGTGTTGTCCGGAATACTTTTAATGCCGGTTCAGATTAATTTCTTGAGGCGCACACTAAATCATGAAGAAAGCTCTAATTACTGGGATCACAGGACAGGATGGCTCTTATCTTGCCGCTCTTCTCTTATCGAAAGACTATGAAGTACACGGAATCAAGCGTCGCAGTTCGCTTTTCAATACTGATCGAATTGATCATCTTTATCAAGATCCGCATGATCGGAATCGGCGTTTTATTCTCCATTATGGCGATATGACAGATACGAGCAGTCTTCAGCGGGTCATCCAACAAGTCCAGCCCGACGAAGTCTACAATCTTGCGGCACAGAGCCATGTTGCGGTTTCATTTGAGGAGCCAGAGTACACCGCTGATGCCGATGGCATTGGCACACTGCGAATGTTAGAAGCGATTCGAATTCTTGGCCTCGATCGGAAGACACGCTTTTATCAGGCATCAACATCCGAGCTTTATGGAAAAGTGCAGCAGGTACCGCAAACCGAAACAACACCATTTTATCCACGCTCCCCATACGCCGTAGCTAAGCTCTACGCTTATTGGATTACCGTGAACTACCGAGAGGCCTACGGGCTGTATGCGTGCAATGGCATTCTTTTCAATCACGAGTCTCCCGTCCGTGGCGAAACTTTCGTGACGCGGAAAATCACGCGAGGGTTGGCGCATATTAAGACAGGATCGCTCGACACAGTTTTTCTCGGAAACCTCGATGCGAAACGCGATTGGGGGCATGCCCGCGACTATGCCGAAATGCAGTGGCTCATGCTCCAGCAGGACTCTGCCCAAGATTATGTGATCGCCACTGGCGAACAACATAGTGTTCGCGATTTTGCTACACTGGCAGCCAGCAAGCTGGGTATTCAGATTACCTGGCGAGGTAAAGGTATTGAGGAGCGCGGCTACGACTCGAATGGTAAGTGCATTGTCGCCGTCGATCCTCGATATTTCCGTCCAACCGAAGTCGATACGTTGCTCGGCAATGCAGCGAAGGCACGTCAAGAGTTGGGCTGGCAGCCGCGAACGTCCTTCGACCAATTGGTGACGGAGATGGTAAACGCTGATCTGGAAATTTCTGAGCGCGATGCCTTAGTGCGTAATAGCGGGTACAAGGTCCTCGAACATCATGAGTAACGCAATGGATCTGGATGCCCGTATTTTTGTTGCCGGACATCGTGGATTAGCCGGTAGCGCTATAGTGCGCTGCTTGCAATCTCAAGGCTATAAAAATTTACTGTTGTGCACGCGGCAGGAATTGGATTTGCTAGACAGCAACGCCGTACACGCGTACTTCCATCAAACTCATCCTGACTACGTATTCTTGGCGGCTGCAAAGGTTGGCGGCATCCTCGCCAATCGCGACTTCCCTGCGGACTTTATCGCCCAAAATCTTCGCATCCAGAATAATGTGATCGAGGAATCATTTCGCTCTGGCGTCAAACGTCTTTTATTTCTTGGTTCCAGTTGCATCTACCCCAAGCTTGCACCCCAACCGCTGCGCGAAGAATCTCTTCTGACTGGACCGCTCGAATCTACAAATCGGGCTTACTCAATCGCAAAGATCGCCGGCATCGAAATGTGTCATTCGTTCAATCGTCAGTATGGAACCCGATTTCTGGCCGCCATGCCCACGAACCTTTACGGTCCCAGTGATAATTACGATCTCCAGACTTCGCACGTCCTTCCCGCGCTTATTCGTAAGGTGCATGAAGCTATTATCCACGGAGAGGAACAATTAACGGTGTGGGGGACAGGAAACCCGCTACGCGAGTTCCTCTACAGCGACGACATGGCAGATGCATGTGTACACCTCATGAACTTGCCACACGACGAATTCGTCAGACTCACAGCCAATGAATCCGAACCGCCAATGGTCAACATTGGCCTCGGAACTGACATAACTATTCGTGAACTTGCTGAGACAATAGCCAGCGTCCTCGGATTCGAAGGCCGCATCGTTTTCGATACAAGCAAGCCCGATGGAACACCGCGTAAGCTGCTCGACTCTACTCGTCTCTTCTCATTTGGCTGGCGTCCCAAAATAGAACTCCGCCAAGGCATTCGGTTGGCATACGATAACTTTTTAAAACAAGCTCCTAGGACATCGTTATCGCATCCTTAGAGATATAGGCTTATTAGAAAGATCGAATTGACTAAATAAATTCATCAGGGTGCCATGAACCAATCTCGGACTGGATCTACGGTTGCTCAGAGGAACCCCATTGATCACTGATCCGGACACCTGTTCTTATGTGCACCGGGGTCCGCGTTATCGCTCAAACTATTCGACGTAGATTGATTTCCATTAATCTTGTGTGGCGAACAACCTTCCGTGGATTTGTTTGCCTTCTTCGTTTTTTGGGTCTGTCTCTCGCTGAGTTCTCGAAGCTTGAGTCGGGTCTCTAAATCAGGTGCGCTGCGCATCATTCTACGCAGCTTGATTGGGCTCATATAAGCACGGGTTTCAAAAGCCTGGATCGAACTTGCAGAAGCATTCGGCCCGGTTCCGCTGGAGGAGTGCTTACTGGATAAACCCGAAGTCAGCCCCATCGTCAATTGTGTAGAAGCAATGCTGCCTGCGGGATTTAACAACGTATCGGCCTTTAGCCAATCCTTTGTTCCAGCGTTCGCACTTGTATCGCGTATGTCGGAATTCGCAGTCTTGGATTGTTCACCGACAACCGAGGTTTCTGCAACGGCGCCGGGAGCAGTCGCGCTAGTCATGATTCCCGGGCACTGATCCAGATTCGACTGGCCCGCACCGGAAGGCAGTGCATTCACAGTTCCCGATTTTGCTCCTACCGAAGAACCCCTCGCTAGTGTCGCTGCATCGCTCCCTTGGGCAGAGGTTTGCCGCGTGGAATTAGCGGAGGTTTGAGGGCGGCGTTGCCAACCAAAGCCTGGCTGAAAACAAGCACCTTGTGCTTCCCCCGGATCTGATCCTGATGCCAACATGCTTCTCGCGCTGCTGGCGCCTGTCGACTTCAGTGTGTTCTTTCTTCCAGCAACCAATCCTGATTGCAAGCTAGAGCCTGATTGGGTCGCACTGTCTGACGGCGCAACTGATCCTGAGATGGAAGAAGGCGACAAATTTGCGCTCGATTGCGTCTGTGCCAACGGAACTCGTACAGCACACGCTACCAAACCAGCGAA
The DNA here is from genome assembly GCA_013285705.1 of Acidobacteriota bacterium. GTDB lineage: Bacteria > Acidobacteriota > Terriglobia > Terriglobales > Acidobacteriaceae > Alloacidobacterium. The sequence continues at coordinate 19,262 of JABDHA010000050.1, read as the reverse complement.
GACCACCCTGCGAAACCAAACCATGAGTCCTAACCAGATACTCCGCTGTCTGCGGAACGAAATTCTGACCGAAGGAGGCGCCACGTCGAGTAACACCGGAACATGCCAAGAGGGCAATTGCATCCCAGTCAAGCACAAAAGCTACAACTAAAAATAGCTTACAACGAACACGAGGCGATTGACAGCACGAACAACCTCTAGGTGCATGAGCAAATCGCGATAAAGTCTATTTCGCGGAAAGTATGAAAATTCAGGAGGTTGGCACAATTTGAGTGATAGTCATTGCCAACACCTCTCAGGGTGGTAATACTACATTGTCCTTTGAGAAGACACACTCCACCATTTCGAAAGGCGTTACGGCCGCATTGAAACCATTTTTCTGTTCCCTGTGCACCGGCGAGAGGCCGGGGTATACAGTTGATCTTTAATTGACGGCTTAATCTAGTTGAATCCCCGTAAAGGGGCTGGTCTGGTGCTGTTCTCTCTCCAAGATGCTAGTGATGAACGCCTTCGCTTCGCACAACCTTAATTGCCGTCATACATAAAATGTGGAAATCAAACTTAAAAGACCGGCGTTGAAGGTATTCATAATCAAACTGTACTTTGACTGGGATGGGGAGTTCGTCACGTCCATTGATCTGCGCCAAACCTGTGAGCCCAGGCACAAGTATATGAATACCGCGCTCGGTCCGTAGGGCGACCAGGTCATCCTGATTAAACAACGCAGGGCGCGGCCCGACAAAGCTCAGATCTCCGACAAGGATGCTGAATAACTGAGGCAACTCATCAAGGCTTGTCCTGCGGAGAAAGGTACCGATTGAAGTGAGATATAAGAACGGATCCGATAACAAGTGTGTCGCGACCTGGGGTGTGTTGATCCGCATGCTGCGGAACTTCGGCATGCGGAAGACCTGATTGTACCGTCCTACGCGATTTGACCAGTAGAGTATGGGGCCACGCGACGTCGCCTTAATAACCAGCGCGAGGATGAGAAACAGCGGTGATAGCACGAATAAAAAGAGCAACGACCCCAAAATGTCAAAAATACGCTTCGACCACGACACCAACGCCTCCAAAGCCAAGGTGTGAATTCTCATTTCGATATAAGATACTAGCTCTAGAAATTGTACGAGAAAAACAGCTTATATCCCGACGTCGGCCTCCCCACTCATGCGTCCGAAGACACCATCTATGACCTGAGGCCGGTATATCACAGGAGTCGAATCCGAAAGCCATATGCCTTCTAGGGGCCTAGTACCTCTTCCAGGCGCAAAAATCTACGAGATACACGTTGTTATAATCTTGTTTTGATCTGATTTTTTTGACGATGCATCGTCTGAATAAACTTCCTTGAAAATTTATCCGGAAACTTCACAGAGCGTGTCAAAAAAACGGCGTATTTGGATCATTTCTGAACTGTATTACCCGGAAATGACTTCAACTGGCTACTTTGTCACGGTAATCGCTGAGGGGCTTGCGCCTGTATATGATGTTTCGGCACTCTGCGGTCAGCCTAGTTACTGGGCACGAGGAGTGCGTGCCCTTGGTCGCGAAACACACAACGGCGTAAACGTACAGCGTTGCTGGGCAACCACTCTAGACAAGAACAAGCTTCTCTCTAAAATTATCAATCTAATTACCATCAGTTCATCCATTTTCTGGATGTCGTTGTTTCGTATCCGCCAGGGAGACATCGTAATCGCGGTAACCAATCCGCCGCTGTTGCCCTATCTAACTGCGATTGCATGCCGATTAAAAGGGGCACGCTTTGCTCTGCTAGTTCACGATGTCTATCCTGAGATTTTCACGCGACTCGGCATTCTCAAAGCTCAATCCGTACCAGTTCGACTAATGGATCGGGCAAGTCGCTGGTTGTATAGCGAATCCAACCGCATCATAGTGATTGGACGAGATATGCGGAACCTTATTATCGACAAACTTGCCTCTCGTCACGACCGGGTGGTAATCGCTACAAACTGGGGGGACACCGAGGCAATCTTCCCTCAGCCGCGATCCGAGAGCAGGCTGCTTGATACGCTCAAGTTGAGTGAACACTTCGTGGCACAGTTCTGCGGCAATATCGGCCGTACTCATGGCATCGAAGACCTGGTTAACGCAGCAGAGGCACTTGCTTCTGATTCCAGTTTTCACTTCCTACTGATGGGCTGGGGTGCGAAGAAGCGTTGGGCGATCGATCAAAAACAGGCACGGAGATTAGAGAATCTGACGATTCTCGATCCCCTGCCGCGAGAAGAACTTTGTGATGGGCTAAATGCCTGCGATATAGCAATCATTTCCTTCTCAAGCGGTATGAGTGGAATCTCCGTGCCCAGCCGAATGTACAATGTGTTGGCCGCCGGAAGACCACTCCTCGCAGTTTGTGACTTCGATTCGGAATTGGCAGCTGTAGTACGCGAGGAAGAGATCGGGTGGGTGATTCCGCCGGGACGTCCAGATCTTATTGTCGAAGCTTTACATGAGGCGAAGGCCGATCCAGACCGCTTGCGTGTCATGGGAGAACGCGCTCGCAAAGCTGCCGAAACGAAATACACAAGCAGTCACATAATTGAAGTTTATAAGTCCCTCCTGGAGGGACTGGAAGCCGAGTAATGTCCCCATCCGCCAAAATTTTAATGGTCACCGGCGCCTCTGGTTTTCTTGGTTCTGAGATTCTTAGGCTTGCACTAGCGTCTGGATGGAAGGTACGTGCGCTCGTCCGGAACCCGAAATGGAAGGTCGATGGGGTTGAAACAGTACGAGGCGATATCACTGATCTCAAGATGCTCTGCAAAGCCTGCGAGGACGTGTCAGTGGTAGTACATTCGGCAGGGTTGGCACATATATTCGCGCCGGAAGCAAAAGACGTTGACCGTTTCCTTGCTGTGAACGAAGCCGGAACGGCCAACGTAGTGGCTGCGGCCACGGAATCGGGAGTACCCAAAGTAGTCCTAGTCAGTTCTGTGTCAGTCTATGGTAATCATGCCGGTGAGGAGTGCGACGAAACCGCGCCCTGCAACCCCCGAGGCCCCTACGCAATGAGCAAATGGCTAGGTGAGCAGCATGCCATTGAGCTGATAATGGCAGATGCCCTGGGGTCTCTCACGATTCTTCGGCTCGCTACGATTTATGGGGAAGGCGATCGTGGCAACGTGTCTAAGCTTATCGGCGCCCTAGAGAGTGGGCGCTTCGTCTGGCCTGGCAATGGTCTAAATCGCAAGAGTCTGATCTATAAGGAGGATGCTGCCCGAGCCTGTCTTCGCGCAGCGGAGGGCGGAGTACCTGGAATCGACATTTTCAACGTTTCAGCACAGTCTGCGACTATGCTTGAAATAGTCTCCACTATCTGCCAAGCACTTGGCCGTCCAGTTCCCCGTCTCGGAATTCCACACTTCATCCTGAGAGCCGCTATATCGGTATCGCGCGGCTTGGGCGATCCGGGACAATTTGGTCAGCGGCTTGAAAAATTCACTCGAGACGATGTTTATAACAGCTCAAAGTTCGAGACTGCTTTTGATTTCTATCCCGCGACATCTCTCTTAGAAGGCATTCGCAAGACGGTTGGCAAGTATCCTACTGAAAGAGCGTGAACAATGGTTCGCCGTGCTGCCGAACAACGTTCACCACACAATCATCACGGACAGAGATGGTGTGACCTCCGCCAGGCCGAGCATCACACAAATCGGCTCAATTCAGATGGCTATCTCAGACAAAAATTCCTGACCGGGAGAGCAGAGTTGCAGAATGTTTCATGAATGAAAATGCGTTCGCGAATAGGAGTCGCGTGCTGCTTTGTAAATTTCCATCAAACGAGTGTAATTGATATCTGCGCTGTAATCTTCCGCCCTCGCGAGCGCTGCATCCGACAGCTGATGCCATCCAATCTCATCGGTCGAAACCGCGCGGCGAAGAACATCCGCGAGTGAATCGGAACTGGATGGCTCAAACAAGAACCCGGACTTGCCTCCTCCCAATATTTCCGGGAATGCTGCGTGATTGGGGGCAATGGCGGGGGTTCCCGAAGTGAACGCCTCAAGCAGCACCATAGGGAAGCCTTCATACCATCGGGACGCAATCACAATGTATTTACATTCCCCAAGAACTCGCGCTACCTCCGTCGCGGACTGAAAACCCATCCAGATTACAGAATCGTCGCTTGCGTATTGTTGCTGAAACTCTGCTCGATCGGGACCATCCCCAAGCAGCAACAGGCGATATCCCTCCGGACGTACTTTTGTCCAAGCGTTGAGCAGCAGGTCTGTACCCTTTTCCCTTCGAATGCTCCCGATATAGACTATCTGAGCTCCTCTCTTGCTGTGCTTGTTCGCAAAAATTGCATTCGACGAGAAGTTTGGCTTTATATGGACCTTCTCGGCAGGAAGACCGTCGCGGATGACAATATCGCGCTGGAATGAGCTCAGAGCGATATATGCATCCACTTGATGACGAAAGGTACCAGTAATCCGATGACTTGTCTCGATGGCAACGACGGAGGCGGACATCCCCGCGGAGCCACTGTAACAACGATGTACCAAACCCCGCCACTTCGTCCGGCCTACACAATCTTCGCAGGGCATTCCGTTCCGCAACAATAGCCCATTTGCGCAAGCGATTCGATAGTTATGCAGTGTCTGCACAACGCAAACCCCATTGCGACGAGCTGCATAATATACGCTTGGGCTCAATAGGGGAAATGTGTTGTGGACATGGACCACTTCGGGGCGAAATGCTTTCACTGCATTCGCAACGGAGTCATAGCTGCTGCCGGACCATATCGATGATACCGCAGCCTGTATTAACTGCAGAGCGCCAGCACCCTTCAACTCCGAAGTCGAAACAATAAGCTGACGAACCTCGTGCCCGCGGCTGCGAAGTAGTTCTTCTTCGAGACGCACCACGGTATCTTCACCACCAAGGCCGGAGAAATATTGGTTGTGTACCTGGAGCACTCGCATGATCAGTATCAGCCGGCTTTAGAAGCAATCCAGCCAATCAGGAAACCGCCTCTTTTTAGAAGAACACGACTACATTGGCAGAATTTTACAGGAATCGAGCATCATTGCGTTCACACTGCTCAATTGGTTATTCGTGATTCTTTGATAACCGACTCGTACAGAAAATAGTCGCGCTTTAGCTTGACCTGCCCTATCCGAACATATAGCGTTTTCATAAAAGCCTTTGCGCGAGGCAAAAGTGACTTCAACAATGCCGATACGTGACAGTACTCGCTATATGCGCCACCTCGCTAGACTAATTGTCGGAAAAGATGTAATTGTTTCCAACAAGGTCGCGGTCGATCACATTGTGCTCGGCTCAGAATACGGTCGATGGCCGTTGTTGCCTGCGATGACATCTGACCGTTCCGTTGTTTATTCTTTTGGTGTCGGAGAGGATATTACATTTGACCTTGCAGCAATTGAGCGGTTCCATTGTCAGATTTACGCCTTCGATCCAACCCCAAGATCTGTGAAGTGGATAAAGGATCAACCCACGCCGCCAGAGTTTCACTTTCATGAATTTGGAATTGACGCAAAACCTGGTGAAATGTTATTCCATCCCCCAAAGTTGGACACACACGTCTCATACACAGTATCGAGTAGCGGATCGTCTAACGGAGAACCTGTTAAAGCTCAGGTGCTTGATCTTGGCACTATCATGCAGCGGCTGAATCACAAGCGAATCGATATCTTGAAAATGGATGTTGAGGGTGCTGAATATGCGGTGATTGAAACCCTTGCCCAACAAGGCAGCCTTCCTGAACAAATCATGGTGGAGTTTCATCACGGCATGTATGGCTATACGGCCAGGGATACAAAGCTAGCCTTGGACACGCTACGGCACGATGGCTATTATCTCTACTATGTATCGAATTCTTGGCGGGAATTTGGGTTTCTACATAGAGACTCCGAAGTCGGGATGAGTGTGGCATCCTCGCGCCATATATTGCATACTGCCCATACGCCATGAAACGCACTTCTGTCTCCGGCAATATAGGCGTGAAACCTCCTGCGAAATTTTTTACATTTACTTCCATTCAACTTGAATCGTGATAACTGCGCACAAAAGGGTAAATACCCGACCGCCTTCTTCTTCCGGGCATGCAGTGACGCAAAGCATAGCTCCAGAATCGATGTAGTGTATATTGCTCAACATGCCCAACCTTAAGGTATCAATTGGCCGCATTCGCGGAGAGGTTGATTCGGAAGATCGCCCATGAGAGGGGCTCCAGCCCCTGTACACACCACCAAACAATCGCAAGGACTCGCGCACAAATTTGTCATGAGGGGTCACAACTACCGCATGAGTACACAACAATTCATGAGAGACAAAGATGAATAGAAATGTGAAAAAGCTTATTAAGTCTATGTTACCAGTGAATGTCTTACGCTCCGTTTCGACCTTCCGCGCGAATTGGGCATATCGGGGTATAGTTGGCAAAACGGCGGAAGACGCATTTGGATCGGCTTACAATAGAGGATTGTGGGGTGGCCGCGAGTCGGCATCGGGAGCAGGCTCAGATCTTGCAGCGACTCGTTCGGTACGAGAGTTGCTCCCCCCCTTGTTGAGAGAGCTTGGGGTCAAGGTAATTCTCGATGCGCCGTGTGGTGATTTTTTTTGGATGCAGCGGATTTCACTGGAGGGCATCGAGTACATTGGCGTCGACATCGTGAAGTCCGTTATCGAGAGGAACATCGAACGTCACGAAAAGGCGCCCTTGAGGCGGTTTATGCATGCCGATATTACGCGAGCGGATCTCCCAAAATCTGACGTTGTTTTGTGCAGGGATTGCTTTATTCATCTGAGCTTTCGAGACATTGCGCTGGCAATTCACAATTTTCGCCGGTCGGGTGCAGTCTACTTGCTAACGACGACATTCCCGTTACAAAAGATCAATTGGGACATCCATACCGGTGCTTTCCGGCCGATTACCCTAATTGAAGATCCGTTTAGATTCCCGACGCCCATTGCATTGATCAGTGAAGACACCCCCTCCGGGTCTCCTGAGGGCGAGCCGTGCGTCACGCGAGCGTTAGGGTTATGGAAGCTTGAGAGTCTGCAAGAAACCAACTTTTTGCGCGCTCATATGGGGTAGTGTTCGGGTTCGAGAGGCGCCGTCCCGTCTCTCAATCGCTACGCTAGACTAACAGCCCTAGAGCGTAAAAAGTCGGAATTACTGGGGATGGCGGCGCCTCTGACGCAAGGTGATCGACGCGGAAACGTCCGCTCCCAAGATTGCGCAGGAAACGATCGAGAGGGTGCGTGCTCTGTATGCAGTCGAAAAGCCAGCTAAGGATGTCTCAATGGAGGAGCGCCTAAATCTGCACCAGGAACAATCGACGCCGATGCTGGCCGAGTTGCGCGACAGGCTGCTTGGCTGGAGGAAGCAGTTGCTACCCAAGAATCCTATGGCGAGGTGGTGGACCACGCTCTGGGCCAGTGGGCTGAGCTTAACGCGTTCTGCTCGGATGGCGCTGTGCCTATCGATAAAAACATCAGCGAGTGAGAGATGAAGCGCGTCGTGCTAAATCGGAAAAACAGCCTCTTCGTCGGTAATGGCCGAGCTGGACGCACCGCTACCGTCCTCTCCAACCTGACCAGTACTCGCCGCAGGAATGTAGTTGATCCGCAACTCTATCTTACGCAGTTGCTGATCAACTTGCCTACCACGCCCATCGGCAAGTTCTCCGATCAGTGGAAGTTGCTTCATGCGGCTAGAATGGAAGACACGCAACCTCCTGCTTCGCCTTCAGCCTACTCCCTGTGGTTCAGTTAGCGCTCACACTTATCTACGCGAGGTTTCATGATTCCGAAAATTATTCATCAGACGTCGAAGCGACTCACACTCGAGGAGAGTCGCTTGATCTCACGCATGCGTACGAAGTTACCTGAATGGGACTATAAGCTATGGACTGATGCAGCGAACGACGAATTGGTTGCTAATCAGTTTCCAGAATTCTTGGAAATCTACCACCACATTCGCCGCGGTGTAGTCAAGGCAGACATCGCTCGATACATGTATTTGAGCGTCTATGGCGGATTCTACTTTGATACTGACTACAAAATATTACGCGCAATCGATTCCAATATCTTGTGTCACGCGTGCGTCCTCCCGATTTCTCGCAGTGAAAACCAATTGTTCCGATTGGGAAATGCCGTCATGGGATCAGTGGCTGGCCACCCATTCTGGCGTGACCTACTTGCGTATATCTTCAATGGTGGTCGTTTGGAAGATATTCGCGAAGAGATGGTTGAGAAGGTCACGGGCCCCGAGGGCTTAACTGACTTCTTTATCACTCGACAGAATCACTATCAAGGCGTGTATCTCGCGCCAAGGCCCATGTTTCATCCTCCGCTAAGGCTCGGGGGGTTTTCCTTCGTAGAGAGTGAGGTGACTGTTGGCGTACATCTATGCTGGGGGACGTGGAGGAGCAAGAGTCCTCTTGGAAGTGTAAGGCGCGTTTTGCACCGCAAGATAACAAGTTTATAAATAGTGGCATCGAATTGTAAAAGATAGTGTACGTTATCGATCAGGAATGAGAATGACAAAAAAGACGAGAATCAACATAGTTTATGCGCTTCAAAAACTGGGTATATATGAGGTTCTATCCAGAGGCCGCGACTATGCGAGATTAGCGAAAGTGGGTAAACGCCAGAGCTGCTCGCAATTCGGTGAAGACTTGTTTTTGCGTGACTATTTCGGCGACCGTCAAGGCCTCTACATCGAAATCGGCGGTAACCACCCATTCATGATGAGCAATACTTTTTTACTCTATCGTATGGGATGGAGAGGGTTGGTCGTTGAACCGATCCACGGATTATATGCCAGGCATAGGCGATTTCGACCAAGAGACATTCAAATTAACGCAGCCGTCAGCGACGAGGTCGGTGAGCTGACCTTCTATGAAATGGTCCCTTCGCTGCTCTCCACCTGCGTTCCAGAAGAAGCAAGTGAGTTGCTATCCACAGGAAAAGCCAAACTACTTCGCGAATATTCGGTTCCAGTGGTCACTGTTGCGGAGTTGTATCGTAAACATCTAGCCCCTCGAGCCGTCTCGCTGCTCTCCGTCGATACAGAAGGCCACGATATCGCCGTGTTGCGCGGGGTTGACTGGCAGGTGATGCATCCAGAGATTGTTATATGCGAAGCCAATGATGAGATCAAAGGATCGGAAATCAAGCGATTTCTTGCAACGCATGGGTATGAATGTCTCAAAGTGATGGGCTGCAATTTCGTATTTAAGTCTCGCTGATATTGAAACGGCTGGACGATTCGAGTAGCTCCTTAGCATGCTGTTCTGCAAAAGGTAAGAGTCAGCTTCAGATGCAGCATAAATATCCCACTGAGCGGCGTGACGTCACCTCAAGAAAGGGGGGCTTTACACGTGCTAAGAATGGACGTCGCGTGCAATTCAAGAATTCCCAACCGAGATTCTGGAGCTTCCTAAACATTCACGTGGCAGTCCATCTCCAGAAAATAATGGGGCAGGAAGATAAACAGCAGCATCCATGCCATCAGCCCATTTCCCAGAAGGGTACTAAACAGTGAACTATTGGTAAGAGAAATAGTGCACATTGTTAGAGCTGATGCAGAAAACGCAATTGGGTATTTTCGGGTACAGCAATCCAGAGCCCAGAATACAGCGGCACAGATAATACCCATAATCGGAATTCCCGGCAGTCCAAACCCGGCAATTCCATCCATCGCAAAGAAGCAGGCGTTCTCCTGCGCCGGGCCGAATTTGCCCCCCCCCCCCCGAGTAAAAAGTGCTAATTTCCATACCGGTAGGTAGTTGGTACGGTGAATGTATCAGCAGGCTAATACCCGTAACATGACTTAAATAAGTATGCGGAAAGTTCTCGAAAAAATGCTCGTATAACGCAATGAAAGAACCCGGCATAGCAAAGCTACGCACAAGCGTTACTGTAGCGAGATTGAATAGAATTCCAGGCTTTGCCCCAATGACAAAAGTTGTAAGAAAAAAGAAGAGGCCCGCGAACAAGAGACCTATCTTGGGAGCCCAGCCTCCACGGTCCTTTCTTAGCGAGTAGTAAAAAGCAACGACTAGTATAGGGCCGAACAACACTGACTTTAACGCCGCAGTTGCGTAAATAAATATCTGGCCGGCGCTGCCAAGCGCGATCAGCATTCGCCGTTTGCTGTAAAGTCCATATGCAATCAGAAAAGGGTTTATTACGTAGTTGAGCAAGTTGGAAATGTAATTAATTCCGGAATATTCTTGACTTACCTCCCTCGACCGAAATCTCACTTCGTAAACCTCTTTGAGGGAGGCGAGGTGGAGATTGTTCCGAAAAGCGACAAAGAGAATCGCATTGGCTAGCCCAAAAATAATGAAGAATATCGCCCAAAATAACCTGGGACGAATCGGGTAAAGTTGGAATCTTATGAGTGGCATCCGGTACGAAAGGGCAATCAATAGCATTCCACTCGTCATACTCAACTGCATCAGCAGCAGTGTCAACTCGTTGTCCAACTGCAAAAAAAGAGGGACAAACAGTCCAGGTATAAAGACAGTGAAATACAAAATCCAGTAGATGACTTGACTCGGTCGCCGAATTCTCAGTGGTGAAAATACACACAGTGTCCCCGCCAAGACATACCCAAAAATCAACAAAGCTGGATTAGGCGATTTGTAGGTAAGGCCTCCATAGCCCCAAACGGGAGATATCCACTCTACATACGACCAGTTGAAGATGGCGCAAAATATCAGAACAGAGAACGGCATGCTGAGCCGCAAAATCGAACGAAGATTAACTTTACTCGCATCGCCACTTTCGCTCCGACTCATCTGCTTGAGAATTCTCATCTCTTCAGCCTACCTTTGCGTTGCCTGAACTCGCCAACGCCATGGTCGCCCGATCCGCATGATGCTTGATTGCGAAATACGATTGTGTCCAATGAACGCCATACATTAGAGTCGTCGCAACTCCGTATGCAAGAATCACAATTCGTGGACCACAACCAAAATGATGGGGCACTACCATTGAAATGACTGTAAGCACTAATCTTGAAATATCCCACGCAAATTGTGCTCGCTGCCGCTCAAGAATGGTCAAGGTCATGGTGACAGGAGAATTGATAAAACTAGCATAGAACATGAACGCCAAATAGCGGGCATATTCTCCGGCCTCGCGCCACTCACGTCCAAAAATGAACTGAAAAATCCACGGAGCAAGGATCACAAACAAGACACAAAGGGGGAGCCCGATATAGAGCATGCGCCGGGTGGTCTTGAGAAAGATTTGCATGAGCCGCTTGGGATCCGATCTTGATAGCTTCGCTGCCTCCGATGTGTATACCTGCGCAACGCTCATTCCGATGAGTTGAGCAGGCGCTCCCAGAACGCGGTTGACGAGAGCAAGCCATCCCGTAGCTTGTCCACCATAGTATTGGGCTAAAAGTAAGGCTGTCAGAGATAAGCCCGAGGCACTAATCAATGCTCCCCACATAGAGACGAGCGGATAGTCGCGGTATTGAGACGCAAGTCTTACCATTCGTGATATGCGAATGGCGCGAATCTTCGCAGCATGATCCCGCCACAAGTCGCGCAGAAATCGTCCGCTTCCCATGATGCGCCCTACGCCATCGCCGACGAGAAGTCCCAGAGGGCCGTGGATTACTAAGCCTGCGCCAAGCTGAGTTATTACCTGCGCGCCTGCTTGAGTGAACTTCGTAGAGGCGATCTGCTTGTAGCCACCATGACGCATGGCCCAGTAGCTTAAGACCTGATACAGGCCCCCTCCGAATATACTGATCGGAAGAAGCCATAAATAGCCCTTCAAAACCAACATGCTGGAAGGAAGCATCCAGTGGTAATGGCAGATAATCACGATTCCCGTAGTTAGCGCCACGGTAAGGCAGACGCAGAGTATGGCCAAGCCAACGAGATCAATTGAGCTTTGTTCGTCCTCTGGCAGAAGCAGAGCAACCTCATAGCGCCCGGCAGCAGCTACCACGGTGAGACCCATTAGAGCGGTAAATACCAGAAGGGCACCAAAATCACTCGGCTTATAGATACGGGTCAGGATCGGCGATGCTGCCACCGCAATCCCCTGCGCCATGGCCGTTCCGCCAGCCAGGATAGAGGTACTTCTGGCAAACCCACCCCGTGGAAACCACCGATGTAATAGCCTGGAAAATGATGGCTTCATAAGAGACTCAACAACGAAGAAAGGCACTCGAGCAGGTAGGTCTTCACGCCTTCACACCTTCACTGGGCACGGCATATCCGGATCGGAAGGCTGCGCTACATGAGCGATATCGAAAACCTCTGCCCTTGATTCCTTTATGCTTCGGCAAGGCGATAGTTTATGCATTGATTCTCACAGCGTGCCATTCACTCCCAGAAATTATTTTGGCACAGCGAATCGTCAGGTCCGTCCTCCAACAACTTCCCTCGTCTCAAATCAACGTTCTCTCTGACGACAAACATCTTCTGCGAGCTGAAGTGCTCGCCATAACTTACCGGCCTCACCTTCCGGAGTAATATGCGCCGCCGTTTCGCGCACCCGCGTGCGTTTAGGCAATGGCGTCGAAAGGGCGTGGCGTAAACCCTCCCGAATTCCCACTGGTGTGGGATCAACCAAAACCCCATTGATTCCATCTTGAATGAGCTCCAGACATGAGGCGGCTTGGTTTGATCCAACGACAAATAATCCCGAAAGCAGAGCTTCATTTGTCACTAAGCCCCACACTTCGCGGAGTGATGGCATCACGAGAATATCGTGTTGTCGATATAGAAGGGCCGTTTCGACCGCACCATGAGAACCAGCTAAGATCACTCTCGATTCCATCCCATAAGATTTGATTTTAGATTCAATTTGAGACTGAAGCGGGCCACTGCCCACTATAGTACAGTGCCATGGCAAGTCCTTGAGATCGTCCAGAGCTTGAATCATCTCCAGCACTCCCTTTCTCGGGATGAGCTGACCAACATACAACAGACTTGGACTCGGTCTACCTGAAATGCGATCACAGGTAACAGTCAGAGAAGTGTCACTAAGGTTTTGCCCAATGACAATATGAGACTCCCTTGCTCCATGCCCCACCAGATATTCAGCAGCGTACTTGCCGTAGGTGTAGTAGGCATCGAAACGTTTGACGAACTGAGTCTTGACGAAATCAAATAGACTGACACCCATCATCACAGAAGAGAGATTGGTGCTCCCTGAATGCATCACGGATGTGATTTTGCGCTCGCGTGCCCAATGAAGGCCGGCCCAATATCCAGGAGATTCGTAACCGTCGATGACCAGCGCATCCGGATCGTAGATGGAAAGCTTTTTTTGCACTGAGAAGTATGAAACGTTCAAGCTCCAGTCCAGGCGCCGTATGTAAATCTGCTTCCCCGGAATCCTCTCTAGCCCAACCCGGAGGGCAGAATCGTCTCGCTTCCATTGGCGAATTTTTTCCTGCTCAGACAATAGGAAAATTTTGGTGGGAATGATGTCAGAAAGAGCGTTCCACAAGGGAACTCTGTAAGGAGAAAATCCAGAAGTAAGCCAGGCAACTCTTCTCATACCCACCCTTCGCGATAGCTACCCCGAGAATGCCTTATCTTCTCGCTCGATACCGTTCTTTCTATGCCAACTAAATAAAGACCGATCGATAAATCCGGCTAATACAGCTGGGGATGGAACAGAAATCAATAAACGTACATCGTCCCGAAATGGTTAGTGACCTTACTTGCTTCCACACTTCAATCTGGAAATGCAGCATGTTGAAGCTCGGCAAAACATCCGGTGCAATCTGGTAATCAGCTCGCTATATTTTCACTGGACTTTGTGCAGTCGAAATGGAACCGTCGTTCACGCTAGCCAGTCTACAATAAATAGGGCAATTGCGCAGCTGCATGCCATCGAAGAAAATGCTCAAGTCGGAGAGATAAACGTTGGAAGGGACTACGACAAAATCCGTGAGGGAGCAGGCAGGAATTCTAAGGAAGGTGATGCCTGAGTTGGACGCCGTCCGAGGAGTGGCAATTCTGCTTGTACTTCTTGTGCATGGCTTCGCAAGTGCTTATGGGACAAGGCTGAAAGGCGTACCTGGCGTGTTCCTACGCTTCACTTCGGGAGGATGGCTGGGGGTTAATCTGTTCTTTGTTCTTTCCGGTTTTTTGATTACCGGTATTCTGTTAGACTCAAAATCGCGAAGTCTGTACTACCGCAACTTCTACATCCGCCGCGCTCTCCGTATCCTGCCTGCTTACTATGCATTATTACTGCTCCTTGTTTTGACCAAGGCTTCTTCAATTCAATTCGCAGCTCTCAGCCTTATCTATCTTGCAAACCTTACGCCTCTTTTCGGAGTCGCGATATCCTATGGTCCGCTGTGGTCGCTAGCAGTTGAGGAACATTTCTATCTGCTATGGCCATTGCTTGTGAAACGCACCAAAATATGGGGCCTGGCGGTAACAACGGCAGCGCTGATCGTCGCGTGCCCGCTACTTCGAGCGCAATTCTTCCTAATGCATGGCAACCTACTACGAATCAACTCCTATACTTGGCTGGTAGTAGATGGACTAGCTACCGGCTCGCTTATCGCAATACAGCTACGCTCGCGTTTCGGTTCGCGAAAAATCACCCGTCTGATCGGATGTTTCACGATATTGATATGCATTGCGGTCATATATGCAGGTAAGGGATATGGCATTTTGACGAGGACGAGGCTACTGGGCGCCATGTTTCAGGTTACCGTCTGGAACCTGTTTTTCGCCGGAGTCCTTCTTCTCCTTCTCCTGACCTTTTCCGGTAAACTCGCGCATGTACAAAAAGTTCCGGGACTTGCATATCTGGGCTCCATCAGCTACGGCATGTATCTTATTCATCTCCAGATGTTCCGCTGGTACGATCGGATTTTGGCGGAGGTACACCCCAGGATGACACCGGAAAATGCGACATTCCAGATCATGTGGATTCGGTTCGCGGTTGTTGTTGCTATCTCGATTGCAGTAGCCGGTCTATCGCGCAAATATTTTGAAGAGAGATTCCTGAGCATGAAAGATCGGTTGGCACCTTCTACGGACCATGTTCTTCCAGATCAGGTCCCGGCGGTGGATGAAAGCGCCGTGACAACTAAGGAGTTATGGACTAAGTAATGTCCAGATAATTGATCCTCATTTCGAATGGCAATTCATTAGGCTTAAAAACTATCCAGAAGCTGATGGAGGAATCCGCCGAATGAATATGCCACGAGGCGAGACCCATTACCATTGAGGAATGTCCCGGTTCATTTGAGTGATAGGCGCCTTTTATTCTCATCCTTTAATTTTTCTCTGCCCTGGAAATGACATGTACAACCTTCCAATCTCCTGTTATCGCATGAGTTCCCGGAATGAATCTGTAGCTCTGTTACTCAACTCGAGGAGTGCGTCACGCATAAGAAATAGAACAAGCAGAAGAAATCAGCACGAACTCGGAGATTTGCCCTCCTCGCCGAGCTCAAACCTTGACCTACGCTGTGTATAATACGTCGCATGGAACACCAGTATGTGCAATTTGGCTGCGGTTTGTGTGCTCCTGAAGACTGGCAGAACTTCGACGCTAGTCCTACATTTTGGCTACAGAGCCGGATTCCTTTCCTCACCCCCTTACTGGTCAAAAAGGGCTTCCCAGATTTCCCAAAGAACATTAAATATGGAGACGTGATTAAGGGTCTTCCCATCCCGGCGCAGTCGACGCAAGCCATCTATTGCTCCCACGTGCTGGAACATCTGGCTCTTGATGAGTTTCATATTACACTCAGAAATATTTTCAGCTACCTTCGCCCTGGCGGTATTTTTCGTCTAGTGGTTCCGGACCTTGAACAGCTCACAAAGAGCTATCTCGCCGATCCTTCTCCCAATGCAAGCTCTCGCTTCATGCAGGACAGCTTCCTCGGGGAGAATTGCCTTACTCGGGGAATCCGAGCTATGCCGCGCGCGCTTTTCGGACGCTCAAGGCATTTCTGGATGTGGGACTACAAGGGAATGGCAGAGGAACTCGGGACCGCTGGTTTCACCGAAATCCGCCGTGCAAAATTTGGCGACTCTCTCGATCCTCGTTTCCATAGTGTAGAGTCCGAGGCGCGTTGGACTAACTGCCTCGGCGTCGAGTGCAAGCATCCTTGACAATTGCCCAAAACTAAATTGAACGCCGGCAGAGTTGACATGCAAAGGGCGATATGGGTCACGGATTTCGGCTCAATCGCCGTTGAGTTCGCAGACGTTGAGAGACGGCAAGACGATCCGAGTCATGCGAAGGTGCGTTCGGTGATACATCGCTCGGACAGGACACCAACAGCTGCATTTGAGGAACTTCCATCACGAAGCTGAACATCTCCGCCAAAAGATCCGCTTGTCCGTAATATCTGCCATCTGCGAAGATGGCTGCACGGTAAACAATGGCTTCTACTCTACCCTTGAATGCCAGTCGAATGCACGATCATCGCTATCATTTCTTTCGTATCAACCGCCACGCGCTACTTGATCCTTTGTCTGTTGTCCGTGTCGTGCTGCGCCCTGCTCTCAGTTCTGTCTGCGCAGCTTTGACCGATTTGGACTGATGATCACTACGTCGAAGAGGTTGCTTCGTCCTGGGGCCGGACAGCTTGGCTCACGCAGGATCTCACCATGGACTCTCATACGCCCCTGCCACGCCATTGCCAGAATCCCTAATACACCGGACGACGCTGGAAATTGATTGGCAATTGCTGTCACCGACGGCCAGTCAGTCTTCAACATGACATTTAGAAAGAAGGCGCGCAGTCCATACTTGCGCGTCAACATCTAATGTGACGCTTGGCCAACTGACCGTTTATTAGGAGCTTTGTATGCTGAACCCTTGTGATCTGAGAGATGTTGGCAGGTCTTTTAGGTAATGGAAGTGTGCAGCAGGTCCAGAAATAGTACGCAGGAAACCCGTGCCAGTGGCATAATGAAATTTATTATGGCCCCATATAGGTTAGTGCTATTGCTCTTCGCATTTCGGCTGATTGCGAACGCGCAGGTGCCGCAACCTCCGTCCCTGCCCCTCACCCAGACTGTCTCCATCTCACAGTTTGGCGCGAAGGGCGATGGCAAGACGGATGACACAAAAGCGTTTATCGCGGCGATCACAACCGCGGCAAAGACCAGTTCACGGCTACAACTCGGAAACAATACATATCTCTTGACCGCAGCCCTGAGGATGCCGGCCACCTCACAGCCGATTTCGATTACGGGTGGCGAAGGTACAAAGCTTGTATTTGCACCCGGTACTTCCCTGGACAATGGCATTATCATCGAAAATAACTCCGGAGTTGAGCTGAAATCGTTCACGATTCATGGCTCAGGAGCCAACCTAAATCACGCCATCAATATCTATGGATCCACAAATGTCGTACTAGACCATCTTCAAATTGAAGGTATTCACGGAACAGGAGACCAATCGGGCATTTTTCTTGGCAATGATGATAAGGTTTGGATCACCAACAACAAATTCATTGATGTTGGGGCGGGTCCTGGAAAGGGCTCGACGATCATCTGGAACTACTTCAAGAAGCGTTCACAGCACATCTATATAGACCACAACGTAATGTCTGGCAACACCACGAATATTGCAATTGCGATGTTTGATACCGACCATGACGTGATCTCAAACAACACGATTGATGGTGGGAATATCTGTGTTCAACCGTGCAATAACAACGGCTACGGGGTGCTTTTCTATAGGACAGCTGTGCAGCCTGGATTTACAGCTGACACTCCGATCACCCTTTGGCCGACTCCTATAGATGAGAGCATCATTGGCAATCACATCACTAACACGGCGGGAAGCGGAATCTATCTGCAAGGTGTACATGGTGGAAAAGTCATCAAGAACACAATCACGCATTCATCACTTCAAATGGATGACTCTTCCCTTCCGGCGGCGGGCATCGCCTTGAACTGGGCTCAAGACATACAGATTCTTGACAATATCATCCAGTCAGATGGAAGGGGTGGTATCTGTCTTGCCACAACCAAAGATATTGTGATCGAAGGAAACCAAATTCATGATGCGCCCAAGTGGGGTATCCACCTGCGCGTCCGACAGGTTCGTACCACCATCAAAAACAACACTATTGATGGTGCACCAATTGGTGTCCTGATGGAGCACGATGCATCCGATACAAAGCTTGAGCATAATATTCAAACGAGAGTAAATCGGCCCATGATGGAAGTTCCTCCACACTAATTTCCTCATAGCCACGTAACTGTCCACTTCTACTATGGCGGTGTAGAGTCAAGGTCCTGGTACAGGGGGAATGGATAACACGAAAACTATTCGGTCGATAAGCTGCTTAAAATAATAACGACGAGCTGCTCCAACAGGCAAGATATCCCCCACGTTGTAAATGACAGACTACAAATGTCCAACATCGGCATCCTAAGCTTCTCTGAGCCAAAGACAAGACGTTGCGGCGAATTTAATTAGAGCCGTATGCTTAGCCAGGAATGTCGTTATTTCTTGACGCTCCATCATCTACGTAATAAGCGGCATATTTCGAGTAAGCATAGCCATAATAGTCATCGGTCACACCAACATCATTGATCACAATACCCGCGACGTGAACGTTGCTAGATCGAAGCAGGTCGGCGACACGCCGCAGGCTGGCACGCGGCGTGTGAGCAATTCTTGACACCAGAAGAACTGTATCCGTCTTCTGTGCCACAAGCACAGCATCCGTAATAGCGAGACATGGGGAACTATCGATGATCACATGATCGAATTCCGCTCGCCAGTCTTCGATTAGCTCGTGCATCTTGGAGGATCCAAGCAGATCCGCTGAATTCGGAGGACGCATTCCAGCTTGGAGAATAAATAGATTTTGCGCTTCTGGTATGGTTTCAACAGCATCACGCCAGATGCCGGCTCCGGCGAGAGCCCCGCTTAATCCAAAATTTGGCTTTATATTCAGACGCTCCGCCACTAAGCCACGCCGCAAGTCGGCATCGACCAGCAACACGCGTGCCCCCTGCTGGGCGAGGACTGTAGCAAGATTCATGGTCACTGTCGTTTTCCCGTCTCCAGGCAAAGCGCTTGTGATCAAAATTGTCTTAGGTGGCATTCTAGCCGATGTGAGCAAAAGTGCGGTCCGCAGCGAACGGAACGCCTCAGAGACCTGTGAATTTGGGCGTAACACCGTAATAGGGAGAGAATTTGATGCTTCCGCGGTTGTTGCTTTGCCCATCGAACCAACGCCCTTAGCACGCGAGTCCTGATTCAACTTAATATGTGGGACCCAT
>JABDHA010000049.1 GCA_013285705.1 Acidobacteriota bacterium | reverse complement strand
AAAGATACCGATCATAAAGCGGCTGATGACGAAATCAGAAGCAATGATCAGAACGGAAGACCAGACGACGGCCTGTGTCGTGGAGCGGCCCACGCCCTGGGTGCCGCCGCGCGTGGTCATGCCGTAATAGCAGCCGATGCTGGAGATGATAAGGCCAAAAAAGATCGGCTTGACCATGCCCTGAAGGATATCCGCATAGCGAAGCGACTGGTAGGCAGTGTGGAAGTATTGCGAGCTGTCCTGGCTGAGCAGGAAGACCGAAACGGCGGCCCCGCCGAGAATACCGATGGCGTCGGAGATGATCGTCAGGAAAAAAAGCATGACCACTGTGGCGACGATACGCGGCATGACAAGCTTTTTCAGCGGGTCGGTGCCGAGGGCGCGCATGGCGTCGATCTGTTCGGTCACCATCATGGAGCCAAGTTCGCTGGCCATGCCTGAGGCGTTGCGTCCGGAGACCATCAGGCTGGTGAGGACTGGCCCCAACTCCTTGATCATGGAGAAGCTGACGAGTTGCCCTGTGACGGCCGCTGCGCCGAATTGCGCCAGCGTGGATGCGGACTGCAGAGCGAGCACGCCTCCGGTAAAAAAGCCTGTGAGAATGACGATAGGAATGGAGCCTACGCCGATGATGTCTGCCTGCGTGATGACATCTGCGCCATAAAATGGGCGTTGAAAAAGATTGCCGAGAGCACGGCCTGAGATCAGCGCATACTCCTGTATGGCGCTGACACCTTTTTTTGCAGCTCGATCAAGCGTAGCGATAGCCATATTTAGTTCATTCGCTTAGATGCACAAGGGCAATTTATGGTTCAAAGCGAGGGTACCACGAGGATTGGGCATCCAGCGACTTGACCCATTCAATCCTTCACTCGTTTCTTGATTTCGATATTGAGACGCTTGATTTTTTGATTGAGCGTAGAGAGAGGAATGCGGAATTGCTCGGCCGCATCGGTCTGGTTCCAGTTGCAGCGCTCCAGCTTGTCTACAATGATGCGCCGCTCGATATCCTCGATGATGTCAAAGAGTGAGGCATTCGGGTTATGTTCGAGCAGGCTGGAGGAGTAGCTGCGTCCGGTGAGATGACCGGGCAGCAGGTCGGAATTGATCGTCTGGCCGGAAGAGAGCACGACGCCTCGCTCGATCACGTTTTCAAGTTCGCGAACATTGCCGGGCCAGTCGTAGTCGACGAGCGCACGGATCGCGTCCGAGGACAGAGACCGCAACAGCAATCCGTTTTCGTCGGAATAGCGCTTCAGGAAATGCGTGGCGAGCAGCGGGATATCTTCGCGGCGGCTGCGCAGCGGCGGCAACTCGACGGTGATGACGTTAAGCCGGTAAAAGAGATCTTCGCGGAACTTGCCTTCGCGCACGGCCTGGCGTAAATCCACGTTTGTGGCAGCGATAATGCGCACATCGACCTGAATCTCAGATACGCCTCCGAGCTGCTTGAAACGGCGGTCTTGCAGGACGCGCAGGATTTTCGCCTGCGTGTCCATGCCCATTGTCGCAATTTCATCGAGAAAGAGCGTGCCGCTGTTGGCCACGTCGAAGAGGCCTTTTTTTGTGGCTATGGCGGAGGTAAACGCTCCCTTGGTATGGCCGAAGAGCGTGGACTCAAGCAAATCGGAGGGCATGGCTCCGGTATTGACCGGAACAAAGGGTTTATCGCGGCGCGGTGAGTTGGCGTGCAGCGCTTTGGCGATCAATTCCTTGCCTGTGCCGCTCTCTCCCTGGATGAGCACCGTGGAGCGGCTAGGCGCGACCTGTGCCACGAGGTCAAAGATGCTCAGCATCGCCTCGCTTTTGCCGACGATGTTCTCAAAGTTATAGCGCTGCTTGAGTGCCCGCTTGAGCTGTACGTTTTCTTCCTCTGCATGGAAGCGCGCAATAGCGGAGCGGATATCAGCGAGGAGCTTATCGTTGTCCCACGGCTTCTGGACAAAATTTTGCGCGCCGGTCCGGATGGCCTCGACTACGTTGTCCACTTTGCCGTAGGCAGTGATCATGATGACCGGTAGGTCAGGATGCTGTTCGCGAATGAGGTGCAGGATCTCAAGGCCGTTTTTTCCCGGCAACGCGAGATCGAGCAGGACCAGGTCGTAGGCGGACTGATTGATGCGTTCCAGGCCGGACTCGCCTTCAGGTGCCATTTCGACAACGTAGCCTTCGAGCGTGAGCAGTGTCTCCAGCGACTCGCGGATGGCGGCTTCATCGTCAATGATCAGGATGCGGTGCGCACGTTCTGAGTGAAACGACGTGGTAGAGGGCGGAACTGCAAGGATGCCTTCAGACATGCGCGGGTTTCCTTAACATAGGGAATTCAAGAAAGAAGGTCGTGCCAGCGCCAATCTGGCTCTCGACGTGGATTTTGCCTGCGTGCTCCTGGATGATGCCGTAGGTGACGGCGAGACCCAGTCCTGTGCCGCGACGCTGGCCTGGTTTGGGAGCGCTCTTGGTGGTAAAGAAAGGATCGTAGATGCGTTGCAGATGCTCCGGCGCAATGCCCGCTCCGCTATCTGTAATCGATACGGCTACATGCCCGTTGGCCTCTGTAGCAATGCGCAACGTACCGCCGCCAGTCATCGCATCTTTGGCGTTGAGGAAGAGATTGAGGAAGACCTGCTGCAGCTTGCCTGCATTGCCCAGGATCGGCGGCAGGTTTGGACCTAGATCCACGGCGATCTTCACCTGTGCCGTCTTGAACTGATGCTCAAGCAGCGTAAGCGTTTCGCGGATGATCGCGTTCACATCGGTCTCGCGGAACTCGGCGCCGCTGGTGCGCGAGAAGTTGAGCAGGTTATTGACAATCTCAGAGGCGCGGAAGGTCTGCGTCGTGATTTTCTCAAGTAGAGGCGAAAGGCGTTCATCACCGCGCAGCTGCTTCGTGAGCATCTGCGTGTAGGAAGAGATCACTGCGAGCGGCGTGTTCACCTCGTGGGCTACTCCGGCAGCAAGCAATCCAATTGATGAAAGCTTTTCCGCCTGGCTCAGCTGGGCTTCCAGCTCCGTGCGCTCGGTGATGTCGTCGAGAAGAATGATGCGGCCTACAGTCTCGAAATTGCGCGCGACAAGCGGAGCGACGGCGATATTCGCCGTGCGGCTTTCGCCCTCGCGGATTTCCAACCGGAATTTGTAGAGGTTGTGAACGCCGGGATCGTCTTTCACGCGATGGAATTCCTGCATGAACAAAGCCGGGAAGACTTCTGAAAGACGTTTGCCGAGAGCTTCACGGCGCGGCAGGGCGCAGAAGACTTCCATCTGCGCATTCCAGCTCTCAATGCGTTCTTCGAGATCGACGGCGAGGATACCGACATTGATCGACTCGACGATATTCTCGTTGAATTCCTTAAGACGCTCGTATTCGGAAATCTTCTGCTCGAGGCTTTGATAGAGGCGGGCGTTCTGGATGGCGATGCCGATATAGCTGGCCAGCGATTCGAGCAACTCCATGTCTTCGCTTGAGAGAAAATCGCCTTTGGAGGTACGGCCCAGTCCGATCACCGCGATGGTGCGAGCCTGCAATCGACAAGGCAAATAGTAATTGAGGTCGAGCGAAGCTGTGGTGCGGCGTTCGCTGTCGGTCAGATGAAGCGCCTGCTGCGGATTTTCAAAGAAGATGTGCGAGCCTGCGTCAGGCTGATCGAAGTCCAAGAAGCGGAGATCGAGAGCCTCCCTGCCTTCAAGAACGGAGGGCTGCAAACCGTGCCCGGCAGCAAGGTGGTAGTGACTGGATTTCTCTGCCAGAAATACGGCAACGCGCGATACGAGCAGCGTGTGCGGCAGACTTTCCACAATGGAAGTCAGCAGCGCGTCCAGATCCGTCTCAGAGCTGAGCCCGCGGCCAAAGTCGACCAGCGTTTCGCGGTAATCATAGCGCTTGCGGTCGAAGACGCGATCCACGCGCTCCTGAATGCCGCGCTTCAGCGGGTCAAAGAGCTGCGCAGTGATGATAATGGCGGCAATCAGACCCCATGCGCCGGCGTTGGGCAGGTGTTTATGGACGACCTCTCCGGCAACCCCTACCAGCGCAAAGTAGAGCGCCACCAGAGTCGCGGTGGCCAGCGTGTATGTGACGCCGCGCTTGAAGATCAGGTCCGTATCCATGAGGCGATAGCGGATGATGGCCCAGCTGAAAGTCAGTGGCAGAAAGACCAGGCAGAGGACGGCGATCTTCGTCAGCAGATCAGGCACTGCCATGTCGGCCATGTATGGGATGGCATTCAATAGCGTAAAGGGGACAATCGCAACAACGGTGCCTCGCGTGAGCCATTTCATCTGCTGGCGGCGAAGCGGCTGGCCCTCATGCTGGTAGCTGACAAAGAAGACAATGGCTGCCAGCACATAGTAAAAGGCCATGTAGCCGGTAGCGAACTGATCCAGGCGATGGCTTAAAAGCTCTGTCGCCGACCACTGGTGGATGGCAATGGCTTGCAAGGCCACAACCAGGGAACCAGGCAGATAAATGAGGCAAGCTAGCAGTCGCCGGCGAGCTCGCCGGTCGTCAGAGAACGCTAAGGCAAAGTGTAGAAAAAGAGCGGGCTGCAAGGCGCCGGCAACGATCTTGCCCCAGTAAATGATCCAATCCAAGGCATTCAGCTTGCCTGTGTGATTGAACGCATAAAGGACAAACGATGCCAGGCAGAAGATATAAAAATGGGTCGCGTGGGGCGCAGTCCAGCGTCGAAACAGAACGTAGAGCCCGATGCCCAGGTAGATCAGCGCAATGAGGCGATAGCCCTGGTTGTTGCTGCGATCCAGAGGGTCGAGAATCAGCGGTACTTCCGGCAGTTTTATGCCGGAGCGAATCAGCGTGTAGTGGATCGTGCCATAGGCTCCGGTGTGCACCATCTCCCGCACGAGAGAGGCATAGCGGGGTAATGGCCTGTCGTTCGCCTGAATGAGCAGGTCCCCGGCCTTGATGCCGGCACGCTCTGCTGGACTGTTTGCCAGCACGCGCTGTGCCTGCAACCCTCCTTGTGCTTCCGTCCACCAGACGCCATCCGTGGGCAGCGGGTAATTGTTTTCCTGAATGAAGTTAAAGGTCGCAAAAACTGCTGCTGCCACCGTGAAAAAGGCAAGAAGCAGAACCGTGATTCGGGTTTGGAGTGACCTTTCCATCGTGCGGCTCAAATAAGCGAACGGGTGCAATCGATACCATGCAAATTGATTGCCATCATCGCGGTGCTATCCCATGTCCAAGGTACCGTTCTAGTATACCTATGATTTTGGAGGAGATACGGAATTTCGTGATGATCGAAATCCTAGATGTGACGAGAGTTAGCTATTCTGAGATGAATTTTTTCGTATCTTTCTATGAAAAATCATATCCAGGAACAGCTTAATTGGCCGATGCATTAAGAACTTATGTCGCTTTTGTGCATCTTTCTGTAGTGTTCGCTTCTCTTAAAATTAGTTTAAGATTCTGTGAATTTCGTTTTTTTGGTGCTGTGACCGTCGCGGCGTCAAGTAGAGGCTAAAAGATGGCGTTGGCAAACTGGATGCTGCTGGCAGATGGTCCGCAGCTAGAAGAGAAGTCTGTTGTCGTCGACGGACGACAGATGCGTTGTCTGACGACGGGCCATGGCTCGTCCCTGGTATTACTGCATGGCCTGCTCGGATCAGCAGATGCGTGGTATCTGTCTCTTTCGCGTTTAGGGCAGGAATCAACAATCTACGCCGTGGATGCGCTTGGGATTGGGCGATCAGAACGCGTACCTGGCCTGGATGCAAGCCTGATAGCGCAGGCCGATCGCTACGCGGAGTTTATGACGAATGCGGGTATTGGCTGCGCGGACCTCCTGGGCACCTCGCACGGAGGTGCGGTGGCGATGATGCTGGCGGCAAGGCATCCGAAACTGGTGCGCAGTCTGGTGCTGCATGCACCGGCGAATCCGTTTTCCACGGTCTCTGATCATCTGGTGCACTTTTACCGCTCTACTCTGGGCCATTGGTTCGCGCAACAAGTGCCTTACTTGCCTGAGAAACTACAAGAACTGGCTTTGGGGCGCATGTACGGTGATACGAAGCTGATTCGCCGGGAGGTCCTGGATCGATACATGCACTCATTACGCGTTCCTGGGACCGTGCAGCATGTTTTGAAAATTCTGGATGGGTGGTTTGAGGATATGCGCGAACTGGAAAGTGCGCTGGAGTCGCTTCAGGACTTTCCCGTTCTCTTATTGTGGGGGACGCGCGATCGGGCTGTTACCTTCCAATCGGGGCGTTTGTTAGAAAAAAGATTCAACCGCGCCGAAATGGTGGTCATCCCGGGCGTGGGGCATCTGCCCTACGAGGAATCGCCTGCTGCATTCGCGGAAGCGGTGAATGGTTTTCTGCGCAAAATCAATCGCGGGGAAACACGTCCGGGTCCGCAGCTGGTACGGGCCGGCAACTGATGTCAGTGAGAGTGATCGTCCGCCTTGCGGCTGGTCGCCCACAGAATGCCTACGATAAAAATAGTCGCAAAAGTGAGGATGACGAACAGTGCCAATGTATTTCTCCTTGTCTGAAGATGCTGGGTACAGAATAGCGCAAGCCGGACAGTTGCTGTCTATCAACAACGCATAGAGCTCTGTTACTTCGCTTCCTCACGCGTGGCCAGAAGAATACGGAGATCGCGAAGATTGTTGCCGGTTGGGCCGGTCATGATGGTGTCGCCGAGCGCGGAAAAGAGCGGACAGGTATCGAAGCGGGTGAGGTTCGATTCCGGATCGAAATGGTAGGCGCGGGCGCGGGAAATTGTTGTCGTATCGGCAATGGCGCCCGCAGCCGGGCTGTTGCCATCGATACCATCTGAGCCTGCGCTGAGGATGGCGAGAGGTTGGCCTTCATACTTTGCGAGGTCAAAGGCCGACGTCAATGCAAACTGCTGGTTGCGTCCGCCGCAGCCGGGCTGTGGACTCAGATTGACCGTAACTTCGCCGCTCGAAAGCAGGCAGAGACGCGGATGTTCGGCGCGGAGTTCATGAAAGCGTTTCAGCAGATAGCGTGAAGCGTCGGCGTAATCCCAGTCATCGCAGGCGTTGTCGATGACGACGCGAAAGCCAAGTTGTTGTGCCCGGTCGCGCGCGGCGTTGACGAAATCATGGTTCGAGAGCAGAGTGTCGAATTGTGTATGCGCGAAGGCCTCTTCTGCAGTGGCGCCGTGAGTCTCCGCGGCGACTTCCGGCGGAATCGACTCGAAATATTCGCGCACGGCAGAGGGAAATTTGTCGAGCAGATGATAGCGCGCCAGGACTTCGCGACACTCTTCAAGCGTTGATTGATCGGGCAGCGTCGGCGACGAGGCTACTGCACCAAGGTCCTTGAGCGGCACATCAGCAAGCAACAGCGAGAGCTTTTCAGCCGCAGGAGCGGCGAGCGCAAGGCGTCCGCCTTTGACTGCCGAAAAATATTTGCGGATGGTGTTGATCTCAGTGATCGTCGCTCCGGAGGCGATGAGCGTTTCGTGAAACGCAATCGTATCTTCGAGTGAGATCTTAGGATTGCGCGGCAATTCCAGCATGGCGGAGCCGCCGCCGCTGATGAGAAAAAAGATGAAAGTATCTTTCCTGGCGCGTTTGAGCAGCTTCAATGCGGCTTCCGCAGCTGCGAACGACTCTTCATTAGGCAGCGGGTGCCCGCCAGTGAAGTAGCGGATGCGCCAGTTGCGTTTCTTCGGCGCTTCCGGTGCTGAACATACGCCGCGCACGTGAACCTTTTTAGGCAGACGATCCAGCAGGGCGTTCAGCATGCTCATGCCCGCTTTGCCAAAAGAGATGATGAAGACTTTCTTGTAGCTTCCGAGAGGGATCGTAACAGCCTTCAACGCAGAGGAGGGGTGCCGTATGAGCGATGTGCCTTCAAAATGCAAATGCCGATC
Source organism: Acidobacteriota bacterium (assembly GCA_013285705.1). Lineage (GTDB taxonomy): Bacteria > Acidobacteriota > Terriglobia > Terriglobales > Acidobacteriaceae > Alloacidobacterium. The sequence goes on along the minus strand of JABDHA010000049.1, from coordinate 22,952 downwards.
GAATGCCTTGCCGATATCGCAGGCGCCGAGCGCTTGGAGAAAAATATCCTGCGCCGCAGAGTGAAGAGTTTCGAGTTCTGTGCCGGGGTCTGGAGTCATGAGGCGTTTGCGAGGTGGAAGTGCTCCTGCACCCAGTTCCGGATAGCAAGTTGCACCTGATCCAGTTTACCTGCGAAGAAGTGATCCGCACCCTCTATCCAGACAATCTCAGCCGGTTGCAGGGCTGTATGGAAGACGGCTTCTGCTAGCGGCATGGGGCTGTACTGGTCGCGCGTGCCGCTCACGAAGAGCTTTGGCTGAGGGCAGGCGGGAAGAAAAGGGTAGTGATAATCGCGGCCTTCTGCGTGGATAGGCAGCCCGAGAGCAACCAGTCCCTTCACGCGCTCATCGCCGCAGCAGGTGCGCAGGCCAATTGCCGCGCCAAATGAAAATCCAGCAAACAGAATCGGGCGCTGCAATTCATGATCGAGCCAGTCCACGGCTGCGCGAACGTCATCTTGTTCCCCGTATCCGTCGTCGTGCGTGCCTTCGCTCAGGCCTGTTCCGCGAAAATTAAAGCGTAATACGGGCAATCCAAACGATTGAAAAGCTTTCATTGCGTGGTATACGACTTTGTTATGCATGGTGCCGCCGCCGAGGGGGTGCGGATGGCACACGAGCACCGAGTAGGGTGCGTTCTCCGCGCCTGCATTCAGGATGGCTTCGAGCTTGCCTGCGGGACCGCGCAGGTCTTCAATGGTGCGCAACACCGTGGAACCGATCGCAGAACCGGACGAGATGATTGACATTCTTCATTATTGTAGCCAAGCGGTCAGGTATCCTGAGACACAATGACGATAGATCCGATTCAACTGACGCGGAGCTTGATCGATATCGAATCGATCACCTATAACGAAGGCGCGGTAGGCATATATCTTGCGGAGTTTCTTGCAGGACGGGGTTTCACCGTCGAACGCACGCCTGTTGCGCAGCCGGGCGAGAGCAAGTACAAAGGCGAGCGTTTCAACGTCTACGCCGGAGCAACAGCGCAGACACCCGATGTAGTGCTGTCGACGCACATGGATACGGTGCCTCCGTTTATCCCAAGCAGCGAAGACGATGAATATATTTACGGTCGAGGCGCATGCGATGCGAAGGGAATTATTGCAGCGCAGATTGCCGCTGCAGAACGGCTGCGCGATACAGGCATGCAGGTCGGTCTGCTTTTCGTCGTCGGTGAAGAGCGCGACTCTGCCGGCGCCAAGTTGGCAAATACGCAGTCAAAAGGCAGCCGTTTCCTCATAAACGGGGAGCCGACGGACAACCGACTGGGGGTAGCGTCGAAAGGCGTCTTGCGCGCGCTGATTCAGGCAAAAGGAAAGATGGCGCATTCGGCGTACCCTGAACTGGGAGAAAGCGCGATTCACAAGCTGGTAGAAGCATTGGACCGCTTACTCAAGCTCGAATTGCCGGTGACGGAAGGCATTGGTGCCAGCACTCTGAATATTGGTCTGCTGGAAGGCGGCCGCGCCACGAATGTGATTGCCGATCATGCGGAGGCGCAGATTCTGGTGCGGCTGGTAGGGCCTTCCGAAGAGACACGGAAGGGCATTGAGGAGGCTTTGGCGGGTCTGGCGGAGGTGGACTTTACCCTCGAGATCCCATTCATGCGGCTGCGGCAACTGGATGGACTGCCTACGATGGTCGCCGCATTTACAACGGACATTCCCGCATTGACGAACTGGGGTGAGCCTATTTTGCTTGGTCCGGGGTCGATCCATGTAGCGCACACGCCGCATGAAAAGCTTGCCAAGCGCGAGCTTCTGGATGCAGTGGATTTGTATGTGCAGGTCGCGCAGCGTCTGGTGAGATGAGGCATGACACGTTCAAGGCGATGGCGCAAAGCAACCCTGGCAACGCTTCTGGGATGGGCGGCCGGTTTTGTTGCGACTTCGCCTTTTCAAATTGTGGAAGTGTTGCGCAATAGCGGCCCGGACCTTCAACTGTTATTTTCAGCGTTGGGATATGGTTTTGCCGTCTGGCTCTTGATCACGTTTGCCGGGGTCGCGATTGTGTGGGTCTGCGCGGTCTTGCCCATTGCGCTTTTTGTTTCAGCGCAGTGGCTGCTCGCTCGGCGCGTGTGGGTCATTGTAACCAGCGTTGTCGCAAGCCTCATCGCCGTCAGCTACAAGGTACATGTCTGGACGCATTTCTACCATGATGGTGTCGGGCTGATGAACTTCTGGATTTACACATGTTTCGCGGCTGTATTTTCCGGCATTACCGCCTATTCCTATCTTCGCGTTCTTGCCCGTGATCAAACGGCATAGCCCCATACTCTGTTTCCGTTCATGCCGCGGCAAGCGATAGACTGCGAAAGATGAGTTCATTCAATTCACTGGAACACGCCGCCTCGTCTTATTTGCGCTCGGCCAGGCACCAGCCTGTGCAATGGCATGAGTGGTCACCTGAGGCATTTGCGTTGGCTGCAAGAGAAGACAAGCCTATTCTGCTCGACATTGGCGCGGTCTGGTGCCACTGGTGTCACGTCATGGACCGCGAATCGTACGAGGACGCAACGCTGGCACAAGTGATCAACGAGCATTACATCGCTGTGAAGGTGGATCGCGATGAACGACCCGATGTGGATAGCCGCTACCAGGCAGCCATCTCCGCGATAAGCGGGCAGGGGGGATGGCCGCTAACGGCGATTCTCACCCCGGATGGAAGGCCATTTTTTGGCGGGACCTATTTCCCGCGTGATGACCGCTACGGTCGTCCGGGATTCGAGCGCGTGTTGCTGACCCTGGCGGATGTGTGGAAGACAAAACGCGGCGATGCCCTGGAAACGGCGGGCAGTGTGCTCGCGGCTATTGAACATGGCGAGAGTTTTTCCGGGCGCGGCGGGTCTTTAGGTATTGAACTTATTGACAAGCTGATTGCGAGTGCCGTGAATCAATTCGATGTAAGCAATGGAGGCTTCGGCACACAGCCAAAGTTCCCCCATCCAGCAGCACTCGATCTGTTGATGGATGTGGCCGCGCGCACCGGAAATGAAGCGGCGAAGCAGGCCGCCGTTGTGACGCTCCAGAAGATGGCCGCTGGCGGGATCTACGATCATCTGGGCGGAGGCTTTCATCGTTATTCGGTCGACGAACGCTGGGTGGTTCCACACTTCGAAAAGATGCTCTACGACAACGCGGAGTTGTTGAAGAATTATGTACACGCGTTTCAGACATTCGTCGAGCCGGAGTTTGCGCGCGTCGCGAAAGATATGATGCGCTGGATGGATGAGTGGCTCACGGACCGCGAGCGCGGCGGCTTTTATGCATCGCAGGACGCAGATGTGTCGCTCGATGACGACGGCGATTATTTCACCTGGACGCGCGAAGAAGCTGCTGCTGTTTTGACTGAAGATGAATTGGCAGTCGCTGGATTGTATTTCGATATTGGCGAGATGGGAGACATGCACCACAATCCTAAGAAAAATGTGCTGCATGTGAAATACAGCGTCGAGGATGTGGCGCAGCGGCTCTCGCGCAGTGTGGACGAGGTTCGCGCTACGCTCGCATTGGCGTACAAGAAGCTTTACGCCGCAAGGCTCGAGCGTCCTACGCCCTTCATCGACAAAACTGTGTACGCAAGCTGGAATGCGCTCGGGGTTTCCGCTTACCTTGAAGCGGCGCACGTATTGCAATTGGCGTCTCCACGCGAATTTGCGCTGAAGACGCTGAACCGCATCTTGAGCGAAGGCTGGAGTAATGAGTCAGGGCTCGCGCACGTCATTGCCTATACCGATGACAAACCCGCGCGTCAACGTGTTGCAGGAGTACTGGATGACTATGCTTTCCTGACACACGCGTGCGTCGACGCATGGCAGGCGACGGGCGATGTTCGCTACTACAACGCTGCGATAGAAATCGGCGATGCGATGATTGCGCGTTTTTATGACGCGACAGGCGGGGGCTTCTTCGATACGGAGGTACCCAAGGGAGATGTTCTGGGTGCGCTCGTTGCCCGCCGCAAGCCGTTGCAGGATACGCCGACACCAGCGGGGAATCCTGCTGCGGCTGCTGCGCTGCTGCGGCTGGAGGCGCTCAGCGGACGTGAGGATTTCCGCGAAAAAGCCGAGGACACCCTGGAGCATTTTGGTGGCGTTGTAGAGCATTTCGGCTTATATGCGGGTACCTATGGCCTTGCACTGGAACGATTGCTGTTGCCGCCGATTCAGGTTGTCGTCATTGGTGAAGACGAGCATGCGCATCAGATGGCCGCGATGGCAACCGCGCGCTATGCGGTGAACAAAAGCGTGATCGCATTGCATCGCGAGCAGATAACCGCGGCCAATCTTCCACCAGTGCTGGCTGAGACACTTCCGGCATTGCCGCTACTGAAGGATCAGGCGAGCTTTGCTGTTGTGTGCCGGGGGAATACGTGCCAGCCGCCCACGAGCGATGCGGAGGAGCTGCTCAAAGAGTTAAGTGGCGTGTAGGACTCGTATCAGCCTACATGCCTTCGCCGGTAAAGGGGTTGATCTCATTCGGCTTTGCTGTGGTTGGGTCAGCGACAGCCGTTTTTGTGCCTGTTTCAGGCCCATGAGCGCCGGTGAACTGCGCATTCGATCCATATACGCGCAGTGGGTCACCAGGCAAGAATCCATTCTCAGCCAGCGCAATGCGGATGCGGCGCTGCGTTTCCCGCATGGCGGCCCATTGCTGATCGGCCTTAGTCTTCAGCTGCACGGGATAGATCACCTGCGACCCTTTGATGCTGTCGACGCCGAGCAGCGTAGGGTCGCTGATGAACACATCTTTGTAGGTAGGGTCGTTGCGCACTCCCATCACGACTTCTTTCAGCAGGGCAAGCACCTTGTCCGGGTCGGCCGAGAAATCTACGGAAACATTGATCGTAGCGACCGAGTAATCGCGAGTGAGGTTGGCGACGGTCGTGATCTGCGAATTCGGGATCACGTAAAGCGTGCCGTCGCCGTCACGTACTGTTGTCTTGCGCAGCGACAGGGATTCTACAATCCCGGAAAGCCCAGCCAGGCGGACTTTATCGCCCACGTTGTACTGATCTTCCACCAGAATGAGCACGCCATTCAGGCAATCTTTGACGATGGTTTGGGCCGCGAGGCCGATGGCAACCCCGGCGACTCCAGCGCTAGCCAGCAACGGCTCGAGCTTAAATCCAAGTAGGGGCAAGACTTCCAGCATGGCGAGAAAGACGATAAAGCCGATGCCGGTGGCACGTATGACTGAAGCCAGCGTGCGTACCTGCGCCAGACGCCCCGCGCTCGCCGCGTGCCGCTCTGTAATCCGCACAATGCGATTGGTGATGGTCTTGAGCGCGCGGGTGAGCAGCCATGCCACCGCGGCGGTGACAACAATTTTTGGCAGGATTCTGTATGCAAAATCCTGCAGGTCGTCGAAAAACTCTGGCCCGAGCTTGGAAAAGCGTCCGGTCAAAACGAATAGAGAAACTGAGGAATACAGAGTAGTCATGATCATAGAGAACATTCTTATAATGACCTGATGCGATGTTTAGATGCCAATTCGCCCCGGCTGAAATTGCTTGCCGCTATCCTTCTTCTTACAGGCAGTGTCACTTTGGCAAACGCACAACAGAATCCGCCTTTAACGCGCCCAGCTCCTACTTCTCCCGGACAGTCGCCATTATCCGCTGATGAGACCGATGGCGATGCCATGACGCGGCGCGCCATGGAGCAGCAGGCGATCAAGCGCAATTCACAGCGTCAGCAGGATATCGTGAACGACACTGCCAAGCTTCTCGACCTGGCGCAACAGCTTAAGGACGAAGTCGACAAGAGCCGCAAGGACCAGATGTCAGTCTCCGTCATTAAGAAGGCGGAAGAGATTGAGAAGCTTGCCAAAGCTGTGAAAGAGAAGATGAAGGGAAGTTAACGGTTGAGCTTCGCAATTTCGCGTTTTAGCCAGTATGATGGAGCGGTCGGAGGCTCAGCGTCGTAAGGCGTTTCACATGACCCCTCTGCAAAATAATGTGCTGCATCTGTGTTGGTGGTGATCATTCTCCCAGGAGGGTCGCATGTCGACAGATACTCTCAGCAGTACCGTACATCGCGTTACAGGTTTGGCAATTCTCTGGGCCGTGATTCTGATTATTTGTGGAATCATTGCGTTGTCGTTGCCCATGATCGCCGGAATCAGTACGGCGATCGTGATCTCCGTGCTGATCATCGTGTCAGGCGTGATCCATCTGACCACTGCCGCGGTCGCCGGTAGTTTGGGCGGCTATCTATGGCGAACACTGGTCGGGATTGTCTATATTATCGGCGGAGTCTGGCTCTTTATGCACCCCGTCCTGGGATTGGTCTCCTTCACCTTTGTCCTTGGAATCATGTTCGTGATTGAAGGTCTTTTCGCCATCCTCAGTTTTTTCCCGCTGAGAAAAAATACCGGCTCGTCATGGCTGCTCTTTGACGGAATCATTACTCTGCTGCTTGCCTTCCTGATTCTGGACCGCTGGCCATCCAGCGCGGCATGGGCGATCGCTACTATCGTTGGCGTCAATCTGTTGATCAGTGGAATTACGCGGCTGATGGCGCTCCTGGCGGCGCGCCGCATCCTGCATGCTACTGCATAATTGTGCTATTGCCGCCGGATCAGCAGCAGTGTCTGGTCGTCTACCTGTTTGCCAAAGGCGCGGGCCGCGTTCAGTATGGCATCGGCCAGCGCTGGAAGGCTATCTATGGAATGGTTCACAATAGTGTTTTCCAATCGATCTAGCCCGAACTCTTCTTCGCTTTGATTGCACGCTTCAAGAATCCCATCCGTAACTGCAATCAATAGATCGCCCGAGGCCATGGTCGTGTCTTCGGACGAAAAACCAGTGACGGGAAGAAGCCCCAGAGGAAATTGCTCGGCGGATATCGGTGTCACGCGCCGGTCATTTGTTTGCATGCGATAGTGCAGGATCGGTGGGTGCGCAGCCAGCGCATAGAAGACGCTGCCATCAGGATTCAGGAGGAAGCCGGCGAATGTCGCATACATTTGCGGCTCTTTCACACTGGGAAGCACGCGGTTCAAGCGCTCCATGAGAGAGGGCAAAACAGCGGGGGATTCCATGGAGCCTGCATCCAGCAGGGCAGTGCGCGCCGCTGTTTTAAGCATCCCCATCAGGATGCCAGCCTGCAGGCCGTGACCGGCAATGTCGGCGAGGTATGCGACCGTGCTGCCGTCATCAAGAAGCACGGCATCGACGAGATCGCCGCCTACTTGATCGCTTGGATCAGAACGGCCATATAGCTCAAATTCGGAGGTTCGCATATGGATGGGTGGTACCAAAGTCTTTTGTATTCCATGTGCGAGCTGAAGCTCGTTGCGCAGGCGGAAAGTCTCGCGGCCTTCCACGCGAAGAAAACGAACGAAAAGTAAGTAGGAAACGATGACCAGGACGAGCATGCTGGCAGCCGCAAAGCGGATGCCTGACGGAGTCGGGACGGGTTGCAGGTGATAGTGCGAAATGAGGAAGGAGATAAAGAAGCTGAATCCTATCCACAAAGGGATTTGAAGAATGGTAAGGATGATGAAGAAATATGGATTGAGGCGCGTCGCGACGATGCTATAAGTGATGGCGACCAGCCCACTGCAGATGGCATTCAAAATCACCGCGACATAAGGCATGTGGCCGAGGCTCAGCATGTCTCCAAAGAAGCCAGTGACGGCAAACAGGCAAAAAGCACCGGCATACAACGCCCATAATCTGTTGAAGGGGACAGACCGGTAATATTGCCAGTCTTTTGTTTTTCTTTGGTACCAGGGTGTGAGAGTGGTCGAAGCCATTTGCACGAACGATAACAGAGTTTCTGCGGAATCGAGATGGAACCTTACAAAGGCAAGGGGCCTCCTGAAAGAGAGGCCCCTTGCATGGAACGCAGTAGTGGTTAAACGAAGAGGGGAGCCAGCACCAGTGTGACCGTGGCCAGCAGTTTGATCAGCACGTGCAGCGATGGTCCCGCCGTATCCTTGAATGGATCGCCAACGGTATCGCCGACAACGGCTGCTTTGTGAGCCTCTGAACGCTTACCGCCGTATGCTCCGGTTTCAATGTACTTCTTGGCGTTGTCCCATGCACCACCGCCGTTGTTCATCAGCATGGCAAGCAGGATGCCGGAGATAGTTCCCACCATAAGCAGAGCTGCCACCGCTTCTGCTCCGCCAAGGTTAATCGGGACTCCATTGATGAGGGGGACGTTGAGCGTTTCGTGAATGCGAAAATTGGAGCTGAAATGGCGGAAGATGACGCCGACCGCAAGTGGCATGGCGACGGCTAGCACGCCGGGCAGCACCATTTCTTTCAGCGCGGCTCCCGTGACAATGTGTACGCAGCGTCCGTAATCCGGCAGTGACGTGCCCTCCATGATGCCCGGATTTTCCCTGAATTGCTGGTGAACATCCTGAATCACTGTCTGCGCAGCGCGTCCCACGGCCTTGATGGCCATGGACGAAAAGAGATACGTGAGCATCGCGCCCAGCAGCGCGCCCACAAAGACGGGTACGGAAGCGAGGTTGACGTTTGAGAAGCTCCAACCGGTAGGTAGCACGCCTCCTGCTGCCGTCACTCGCTGGTTAACGATGTCGTGGATGGTTTCAAGATACGCCGAGAAAAGCAGGAAGGCAGCCAACGACGCAGAGCCGATGGCATAGCCTTTCGTAAGTGCTTTGGTTGTATTGCCAGCCGCATCCAACTTATCTGTTTTCTCGCGGACACTCTCGGGCTGATTGCTCATCTCAATAATCCCGCCGGCATTGTCGGTAATGGGCCCGAAGGTATCCATCGCCAGAATATAAGCAGCCGAAGAGAGCATGCCCATTGTTGCGATGGCCGTACCGTAGATACCCTTCGAGTAATTCGAGATGGTGGTCACGTCCGCCAGGCCGAGAGTGCCGAAGTAGTAGCTGAGCAGCAGAGCAGCGCTGATCACAAGCACAGGCACAGCAGGCGTTTCCATGCCGACCGCAAGACCGCTGATGATGTTCGTCGCCGGGCCGGTGAGGGAAGCCTTGGCGATACTCTGAACCGGACGGAAGCGCGTCTCCGTGTAGTACTCGGTGATACGGACGAAGAGGAATGAGGTGATGATGCCGCAGACACCACAGGCGAGCAGCCACCAGCGTCCTTGCAGCATGTAATAGACCGCCGCTGCGAAACCCACCAGCGCCAGAAACGAAGTGACGTAGTAGCCCTTGTTCAGCGCGTGCATGGGGTCTTCCTCTTCCTTGCTGTGCACAATGCTGACACCGACAATGCTGGCAACTAGATTGATGGCCTGCACGATCAGCGGGAAGAGGATGCCCTTGATCCCGAAGACGGGGTAGAGTGCGGCGCCGAGAATCATAGCGCCAACATTTTCCGCTGCGGTCGACTCGAAGATATCCGCGCCGCGGCCGGCGCAGTCGCCCACGTTGTCGCCAACAAGGTCTGCAATGACGGCTGGATTGCGCGGATCGTCTTCGGGAATTCCAGCTTCCACCTTACCGACGAGGTCAGCACCAACATCGGCAGCCTTGGTGAAGATTCCGCCGCCAAGCTGGGCAAAAAGCGCAACCAGCGACGCGCCAAAGCCGAAGCCAACCAATTGATAAGGCGTTTGTTGCGGATTTTTCAGTCCGCCAAACGCGAGGAACAGAATGCCTACGCCGAGCAGCGAAAGCGCCACAACAATCAGCCCAGTGACCGCGCCACCGCGGAGGGCGATCTGCAACGCTTTGCCCAGACTGGTGCGCGCCGCAGAAGCCGTCCGGATATTCGAGCGGATCGAGACCCACATGCCTGTCTGCCCAGCTAGGGCCGAGCAGGTAGCGCCGATGAGGAAGCTGATGACTACTTTATTTGCATAAGGGGCAGTAAACGGCGAAAGATGATAGCCAAGAAAAAGAATAATAGCGAGGGCTACGGCAATCATCGCAATGGTGCCATACTGCCTGCGCATAAAGGCTTCAGCGCCCTGGCGAATTGCGTCCGAGATGCGCTGCATGTCGGCGGTTCCAGAATCAGCTCCGAGAACGGAGCGCGCAAAGATCAGTGCCGCAAGCAGGCCGAGAACGCCAACCGCAAGCGCGATCCAGAGATAAATGCTGCTGGAACTTACATCTGAGATATCAGTGGCCTGCCAGAAAGACGCAGCCAATGAAGAGAAAAACGGCATTCAAGATCCTCCAGAAAGTTGCAACTACCTGTTCTACCCTTCCGGTACCTGCAGCTTCCCGGAATCAGAAACGTATCAAACCCCGGACACGATATGAACGTCACGTGCCCATCCTGATGCTATGGGATATCTCAGGCATGGCATATTCATGAAAACGCTGAATTAAAGCATGCAAACGGAACGATGGTCAATGAGTTGCGAATTTTGCACGACGCGCGAGCCCCAGAATTAGTTTCTCCATCGTAACGGCTGGCTGGGGTGTTTTCACTTTTCTTACAATAGGAATACAAACCAGCGGCTACCGGACAGGGACTGTAAGCATCGAACAGGAACCGTACGCATCAAAGACTGGTTGGGGTGCCAGCGATCGGTGTTTTTTTGCCAATTGTAGGGAGACAGACAAGCGTTCCCCGAAGCTGTACAATCACCTGTCGCCTGTGTGAACGGGTGGTTACGGTAAAGATCGGTAGAGGTTTTTCGAATGGCCAAAACAGCCGTCCGCGGCGCAGAACAGAACAAGGTAAGTGTAATTTCCGGTCTCGATAGCGAGCGCCTTATCGAGATGTATCGCCTGATGTACCTTTCGCGGCGCACGGACGATCGTGAAATCCTGCTCAAGCGGCAGCAGAAGATTTTCTTCCAGATTTCCGGGGCCGGCCATGAAGCTCTGCTGGTGGCGGCGGGAATGGCGCTCAAGCCCGGCTATGACTGGTTTTTTCCGTACTACCGCGACCGCGCATTGTGCCTCGCATTGGGCAGCACAGTCGAAGAACTTCTATTGCAGGCAGTGGGCGCTGCCTCCGATCCTTCGAGCGGCGGCCGCCAGATGCCGTCGCACTGGGGAAACACAAAGCTGAATATCGTCTCGCAGTCGTCGGCCACGGCGACCCAGGCTCTGCATGCTGTGGGCTGCGCCGAGGCAGGGCGCTATTTCTCGCGTCATCCGGAAGCGGCTGAGAAGCATGAGGGCGACTATCGCGCCTTCAAAGATGTGACCTTTCACGGCGACGAGGTCGTCTACATCTCGCTCGGCGAAGGCTCGACCAGCCAGGGCGAGTTCTGGGAGGCGCTGAATACGGCGTCGAACCAAAAGCTCCCGGTCTTGTTCGTGGTCGAGGACAACGAGTATGCGATTTCGACGCCGGTCGAGGTCAATACTCCCGGCGGCAATATCTCCAAGCTGGTTGCCAATTTTCCGAACTTCTACTTCGCCGAAGTTGACGGCACAGATCCGATCGAAAGCTACCGCGCTTTTGAAGAAGCGGTTGCTTATTGCCGCGCAGGCAACGGGCCTGCGTTTGTGCATGGGCATGTGATTCGCCCCTATTCGCATTCGCTTTCAGATGACGAGCGGTCATACCGGCCGAAAAGCGAGCTGGAGGCCGATTCGCTGCGCGACCCGTTGCAGAAGATGCAGATGTTCCTGCTGCGCGAGGGCATTCTTGACGCAGAGGCGATCAACCGCCTAGAAAAGCAGGCTGACGAAGAGGTTCGCCTGGCAGCGGAACGGGCACTCCGCGCGCCGTTTCCGGAGCCTGCGAGCATCCCGCTGCATGTCTATTCCGAGGACTACGATCCAACGCGCGCCGAACTGCAGTCACAGCCTGCGCAGACGGCCGACGCGCAGGAGCGCACGATGGCCGACCTCATCAACGCCTGTTTGAAAGACGAGATGCGGCGCGACCCGCGCATCATCGTCTTCGGCGAAGATGTGGCCGATTGCAGCCGTGACGAGTATCTGCGCGAAGGGCTGGTCAAGGGCAAAGGCGGCGTCTTCAAGCTGACCGCCGGGCTGCAGGCCGAGTTCGGCAGCGACCGCGCCTTCAATTCGCCGCTGGCCGAAGCCAACATTGTCGGACGTGCAGTGGGCCAGAGTGTGCGCGGCATGAAGCCGGTGGTCGAGATCCAGTTCTTCGACTACTTCTGGCCTGCCATGCACCAGATGCGCAACGAACTGAGCCTGATGCGGTGGCGCTCGAACGGAACGTTTTCATCGCCTGCTGTCGTCCGCGTTGCGATTGGCGGCTACCTGACGGGCGGCTCGATTTATCACTCGCAGTGCGGGGAAAACATCTTTACGCATACGCCCGGCGTACGCGTGGTCTTTCCGTCGAACGCGCTCGACGCCAACGGGCTGCTGCGCACGGCGATTCGCTGCGACGATCCGGTGCTCTTTCTCGAACACAAGCGGCTTTACCGCGAGACCTATGGCCGCGCGGTCTATCCGGGACCGGATTACATGGTCCCGTTCGGCAAGGCTAAGACTGTGCGTGCCGGCAAAGACCTCACCATCGTGACCTATGGCGCAGTGGTTCCGCGCGCCTTGCAGGCGGCGCAGAAGGCGCAACGCGAGCAGGGCATCGAGACGGAGATTCTTGATCTGCGCACACTCAGCCCTTACGACTGGGAGGCGATTGCGACTTCGGTGAAGAAGACCAGCCGCGTGATCGTCGCCCATGAGGACATGCTGAGCTGGGGCTACGGGGCTGAAATCGCCGCTCGCATCGCCGACGAGCTGTTCGAGGACCTGGACGCGCCGGTAAAGCGCGTGGCTGCGATGGACACGTTCGTGGCCTACCAGCCGCAGCTCGAGGACGTGATCCTGCCGCAGCCCGAGACCATTTACAAGGCAATCGCGGAGCTGGCGAAATATTAGCCCGCCCCCCGGGGTCCTATGTTTTTTGCAAATTCGTGCAATGAAATGCACTTAGCTGCATAAACGGGCTTCCTTGCAATGCATCACCGTCATTCTGACGACTACAGTGAGGAAGAATCTCAGCGATCTGAGTCTAAGCGAGATCGTTGAGATTCTTCCCCTTCACTTCGTTCAGGGTCAGAATGACGATTCGCTATCGTTACTTTCAGGATAGCTGATTTGTGGGGAATACTATGCCACTGCTTGTTGCGACGACAATTCCTTGGAATCAATGAAATGGCAACGCAGTGTGACTTTTTTCTTGACCTCGCATACTCCGCTTATGACGGGTTCCGCTAACGCCTGAAGAAAATCGTGATTCGAAATCCACTGGGAAAAGGCGTCCGCACCTATACCTGCAGCTTGGGCGGCTTGCAACTTCAGTCACGTTCAACTCCGGTTATCTTCAACTTCGATCACGTTTAGTTTCTGTCACGTTCCACTTCGATAACGGGTGTGAATAACTTTTTCCTTGTAACGCGGAACGAAATAAGCCAGAATCCCACTGCTCGCCTCTCCCCCAAAGCTCAATTGACCAGAGAGAGGAAACAAAACCGTGAAACGGTTTTTATCATTGCACCTAGTCAGGCTGTTTGCGGCATTGCTGCTCGTGGATATTGCCTCGGTTCTTCACGCACAGACCAGATATTTCGTTACCGACCTCGGCACGTTCGGGGGAACGCAAGGTTTCGGATACGCTATTAACTTAGAGGGTCAGGTAGCAGGCGCAAGCTTGACCAGCGGAGACAATGGCTTCCTTGCTTATCGCACCGCGCCCGACCATCCCATCAATCCTGCCACCGATGATCTCGGCACGCTCGGTGGTGTGCAAAGTTTCGCTCAGAGTATCAACATCCTCGGCCAGACGGCCGGATCGGCCGCCATCACGGATAGTGCCCCTTTGCACGCCTTTCGCACTGCGCCCAACCGTCGCATCAATCCTGCCACCGATGATCTCGGCACGCTCGGCGGTTCGGAGAGTGAGGCTTTTGGTCTCAATGACTGGGGCCAGGCAGTCGGCTTTGCTTCCACCAGCGGCGACCTAGAGATGCATGCCTTTCGCACTGAGCCCAACCGTCGCATCAATCCTGCCACGGATGATCTCGGCACGTTTGGCGGTACGCAGAGCGCTGCGTTTAGCATGAATGATTTTGGCCAGGTGACCGGCTTTGCTTCCATCCCCGACGACATAGAGATGCATGCCTTTCGCACCGAGCCGAACCGTCGCATCAATCCCGCCACCGATGATCTCGGCACACTGGGCGGTCCAGACAGTGTCGGAATATCTATTAACAACTTTGGCCAGGTGACCGGTTATTCCTTTATGGACAGCCTGGAGACCATCCAACACGCTTTTCGCACGGCGGCCAACCGGCCTATGAATCCTGCCACCGATGATCTCGGCACACTGGGCGGTCCACACAGTGTTGGCATGTCGATTAACGACTTTGGCCAGGTGGTCGGTTATTCCTTTATCGACAGAGCTAACACGATCCAGCACGCCTTCCTCGTCAATACCAAGGTGATGGATGACCTCAACAACCTGATTCCGAAGAACCAGGGCTGGGAGCTACAGGTGGCATACGGCATCAATGATCTGGGGCAGATCGTTGGGGTGGGCGCGCGCGGTAGCGACCTGCGTCCCTTTCTGCTTACTCCTGCCTTCAAAGAGCTGTGTCAAAACGGTGGCTGGAAGAACTTCGGTTTCAAGAACCAGGGGCAGTGCATCCAGTTTGCGAATACCGGCAAATAGCTGCCGGATTGCGTATCGGGGCTGGTGATTTGCACGTTCTTTACGAATTCAGATGGGAATATTCCATTCCCATCTGAATGCCTCTCTCTGACTGCCTGCTAGCGGGACTTGCCGCCGATGAGCAGCATGGCTCCTCCGCCGACAATGGCCACGACTCCGAGAATCGGAGGCAGCGGGATGTCGTGCGTCTCTTTCTTTTCCGCCTGGATCGGGCCCAAGTCGATGACTTTTTTATGGGTGGTGTAGGTGATTCCGCCATAGATGAGCGCGATCACACCAAGAACGATTAAAAGAATTCCTGCAGCCTTCATAACCAAACTCTCCTCAGAGGTACTTTTCGGTCAGAGGCAAAGCAGAGTGGTTTTGTTGTATTGAAATACGATGTAGGTTGGTAGAATTATAGAAAATTGGGTAGCAAGGTAGAAAAATGGCTTTGAGCATTAAAAATGCGGAGACCGAACAGCTTGCGCGGCAGATTGCGAAGGAGACCGGGGAAACTCTTACCGAGGCGATCCAGAAGTCTTTGAGGGAGCGCTTGGAGCGGCTGGGGAAGGAACAGAGGCGGCATGAGGTGGTCAAAGCGAAGCTGGAACAAATCGTGAAGCGTGTGCATGCCATGCCGATTCTCGACACGCGATCCGAGGATGAAATTCTGGGGTATGACGAAAATGGGATTCCACGGTAATGGTGATCGATAGCTCGGCTCTCGTTGCCATTTTGCTGGAAGAAGCGGAGGGTGAGCGGTTTCTCGATTTGATAGCGAAAGCGGGAACCAAGCTCATTTCTGCGGCAAATGCATTTGAAGCAGGCATCGTGTTGGAGGCGAGGGCTGGTGAAGCAGCTGGTCGAGAGTTTGATCTTTTTCTCTATGATGCAGATGTGAAAGTGATGCCTGTCGATAGCGACCTTGTGGCAGTTGCACGCACCACATGGCGCAAGTATGGCAAAGGCAGGCACCCGGCGGCATTGAACTTCGGAGACTGCTTCGCCTATGCGCTGGCAAAGATCTTAGGCGAGCCGCTGCTGGCGAAGGGAGACGATTTCCGACGAACGGATATCGAGTTGTGTTGATACCCCCAGCTCGGGGATAGGTAATTCCTTGTTCCGGAGCGATTGCCGTTTAGTGAATGAAGGGCTGAATGCCCCAGTGCGCCAGCAGGTAGCCTGCAGCTCCGATCAGGGCTGCGCCGGGGAAGGTGACAACCCAGGCGACGACAATACGCTCACCCCAAATCCAGCGAACCGCATGCCAGCCGCGAGTCGCTCCTACTCCGGAGACGGCGCCGCCGATGGCATGCGTGGTGGAAATAGGAACGTTGGCCAACGTGGCAAGGCCGATGGTGGTTGCGGCAGCCATTTCTGCTGAAAACCCGCCGAGAGGACGCAGATGCGGCGTGATGCGTGAGCCGACGGTCTGCACGATGCGCCATCCTCCGGCCATGGTGCCTAAGGCCATGGCAGCGTGACAGCTGAGGATGATCCACCAGGCGATCTGATGTTTGATGCCGAAGAGATGAAAGTCGGACATGAAGCCGCCGGGCTTGCTCCATTGCTCTTTTCCGGCGGCGACGAGGAGAGCGGCGATGATGCCCATCGTTTTCTGCGCGTCGTTGGTACCGTGGCCCAGGCTGTAAAGACCCGCGGAAATAAGCTGGAGATGACGAAAGGTTCGCTCGGCCTTGTGGCGCTCGGTGCGATGGCTGAGCCAGCTGACAGCCGTCATGATGGCCCAGCCCAGGATCATGCCGATGACGGGCGAAATGATTAGGAAAACGATGACGGGAATCCAGCCCTTGATGAGGATCGATGAGAAACCGGCCTTAGCGATGGCTGCACCCGCGTAGCCGCTGATGATGGCATGCGAGGAGCTGGTGGGGAGGGCCATGAGCCAGGTATTGATGTCCCACACAATGGCTCCGATAAGGCCGCCGCAGATGACGTATACGTCGACGGCTTTCGGGTCGATGAGCTTTTCGCTGATGGTCTTGGCAACGCCGGTGCCGAAGAGAAAGGCGGCGACAAAATTGAAGAATGCGGCCCAGATGACGGCCTGTACCGGCGAAAGCACGCGGGTGGTGACGACGGTTGCAACGGAGTTGGCGGCATCGTGGAATCCGTTGAAAAAGTCGAAGACCAGCGCGACACCGATCAGAAGGATGACAAAGGTGAGTGTCGACATAAGGCCTCAGCTGTTTTTCAGCAGTACGCGCGCCATGACTTCCGTGGCTTCTTCGCAGCGCTCGATTGCGTCTTCGAGAAGCTCGTGAAGTTCCCGCTTTTTCAATACGTCGAGAGGATCGGCGTCTTTAGAGAAGAGAGAGCCGAGAAATTCGTCACGGTCGCGGCGGACATTTTCCATGATGCCGCTGATTGCATCGATCCGTGGCTTGAGATCGCTGAGCTTCTCCTTTTTGCGCAGGCCACGAATGATCTTTTGCAGCTCGTCGGCCATCGCTTTAAGGTTTTTGCTCTGGCCGACCAGGGTGGGGAATAGGTTCTGCAATTTATAGAGCCGGAAGCGCTGCGATAGTTCCGCGATGCGGTCGACGACTCCATACATCTCGGTAATGAGGTTGAGGATGTCTTCGCGGTCGATGGGGGTGATAAAGGCCTTGTCGAGCCGGAGAAGCGATTCCTGGAAGACGGCTTTGCTGCCAAGCCGATCGCGTTCAATGGCTCCGAGGCTGCCGTCGAAATCAGGGAAGTGGTCGACGATGCTCTCCAGTTCGCCGGAAGCATGCACGACATGGGTGGCCAGAGCCTCCATCTCGTCGTAAAACTTTTCATCTTTGGGTAGCAGGTTGAACATGGAAACCTCATGAACACACTTTGAGTGAGATGGAGAGGCAGGTTACAGAACGGTGAATCCTTGATCGCGCCGATATTTTGTGGATGGGCGCAACTTTGCCCGTGAAGACTGGTTTGCAGAAATAAGCGATTTATTTGCAGGCTCCTTTTCTTATGGCGATTACGCGGCGAGCATTGATGAAGGGCGGAGCGATGGCCGTGGTTGGCACCTCAGCCATTCCAGGTTTTCTGGTGCGGACCGTGCTCGCTCAGGCTACGACCGCGCAGGCGCAGGGGAAGAAGCTGGTCGTCATCTTCCAGCGCGGGGCGGCGGACGGCTTGAACATTGTTGTGCCGCACCGCGAGAGCGCCTATTATCAGCTGCGGCCGACGATCGCTATCCAGCAGAACCAGGTTGTCGATCTGGATGGATTTTTCGGGCTGCATCCGGCGATGCAGCCGTTGAAACCGCTCTGGGACCAGAAGCATCTTGCCATCATTCATGCCTGCGGATCGCCGGACCCGACGCGGTCGCACTTTGACGCGCAGGATTATATGGAAAGCGGCACGCCGGGGGTGAAGGTCACGACCGATGGCTGGCTGAACCGCGCGCTGCAGGCGGAAGACGATGCCTACAGAAGTCGGAAATACTCGGCGTTCCGAGCGGTGGCGCTGGGTTCGCAGGTGCCGAGGACGCTCGAAGGCAAAATTCCCGCAGTCGCCATCAATAATGTTCATGACTTCAGCGTGGGTGGGCAGAGTCCGGCGGCCGCTCCGATTGCTACCAGCTTTGAGGCGATGTATGCGGACAGTGTGAATACGGTGCTGCATGGCACGGGATCGGAGACTTTTGAGGCAGTGAAGATGTTGAAGGCTGCCGATCCGGCAAAGTACACGCCTGCGCCGGGAGCGAATTATCCTAACGGCCCTTTTGGAAACAGCTTGAGACAAGTCGCGCAGTTGCTGAAGGCCAACCTTGGCGTCGAGGCGGCGTTTGCAGATATCGGCGGATGGGACACGCATCAGAATCAAGGCAATGTAAATGGGCAGCTTGCGAATCGGCTGAAGGAGTTCAGCGAAGGCATCGCCGCTTTCTGGACGGACATGGGCGATCAGGCAAATGACATTGTGCTCGTCTCGATGTCGGAGTTTGGGCGGACGGTGCATCAGAACGGTACCGGTGGTACCGATCATGGGCATGCGAACGTGATGTTCGTTCTTGGTGGAGAGGTGCAGGGCGGACGCGTCTACGGCAAGTGGCCGGGGATGCGGCAGGATCAGCTTTACGAGGGCCGCGATCTGGCGGTTACGACGGACTTCCGGCAGGTTCTGGGTGAGACAGCTTACAAGACAGTAGGCGCACGCAACCTGAACCTGGTGTTTCCGGGAGCACAATTACAAAACAATCACTTCCTTAATATTTTGAAAGCTTGACTTTAAGATTTTCTGACTTCGTTCTCTCGTTGTTTTAACGCCTTCCACGGCTGATTCCGATGTAGGAGTCGACCGCCAGATATCCGGAGCCGCTGAAGAGAATCAGTAATGCCAGGGCAAAGAGCGACAGCGGGAATTCAAATCCCTGCGGTCCGAGAAGCCCGTGGTGTAGATGGACCCTGAGCACGGCGACGGCCATATCAATGGTTACGCCGAGAGCTGCGATGGGGACGAGCAGGCCGAGGATGAGCAGCGCTCCGCCGAAAAATTCCGTGAAGGCTGCGACATACCCTAACCAGTAGGGCAGGCTGAGGTGGCCGACCGTTTGCGCGAAGCTGTAGAGCGAGCCGCGCGGGAAGATTTTGTGCCAGCCGTGAACGAGCATGATGGTGCCGAGAACGATGCGAGCGATGAGCACTCCCAGCGGTTGAAAACGGTCCAGCCATGTGAACATCCGTGAAGCTCCTTGAGAGGTTTTGTCAGAGTGTTTGAAGTTTACGGTTGCGAAAATTGCTCGTCCAGAAAGCGCTGCATGGTTTCCAGATACTTTGCCTGATCTTCAGGGGCAATCTGGAAGAGTTGACGGGGATCGTGTGCGGCGTGAAATGCGGTTTCCGTTGGCGGGCTGGTACCGCGTTCGAGAAAGAGCTTTGGCGTAGATAGCGCCTTGAGTATCTCAGCGGGATCGAAGCGGTTGCTCGTGAGTAAGCGAACGGGCAGGATTTTTGCGCGGCCGTCGGCGGCGAAGAGGGTCGATGCCGGAGGGCTGAGGTTTTCGAGGACCACGGCGGCAACCTCCGCGTGTCGCGATGCGGTGGAAGCGGCGACGGCCGCTCCGATGCCGGCTCCGTAGACGATGATGGAGTGCGCAGGCAAGTGGCGAGTGCTGGTGAGGTAGGCCAGGGCGGCGTCGGCATCCTGATTCATGCTTGCTTCGGACGGGTGCTGATCGGCGCTCTGGCCGAAGCCGCGATAGTCGAAGGCGAAGATGTTAATGCCGAGGGCGTGCAATGCCTGCAGCTGGCTGACCGTATCGGAGAGCGATCCATGGCCATCATGCAGGAAAAGGATGGCGCGGGAGGGATAACGAGCGGTGTCTCCGGCGGGAATCCACCAGCCTGCGAGTTGCGGCTTGCCGGTCTCGGTGGAGTTGAATTTGATCTCTTCGTAAGGAATGTTCAGGCTGGCGGGAGTTGCGCCGATGGTTCGCGAGGGATGGAAGATGAGCTGCCAGCTGCCCTGATAGAAGAGCAGGCAGAGCGTGGCATACGCGCAGACGGCGCCCAATGCGAGCATCGCTCCCATAGCTCCGAGAAGCCATTTTCCGCTGACGAGAGGCTGCTGCGGGCGCAGGGGGTCTTGCCATCCGGCGGCGCGGGCGTGTTTTGGACGAACTTTACGTGTAGCTGGCGATTGTTTCTGCTTCGGCATGGAATGGTTTTCTTAAGTTTATCCGGTGATGCTGAGGTTCATGGTTGAACAGGGGAAAGCAGATCCTTCCCCTTCACTTCGTTCAGGGTCAGGATGACAGTCGTTGAAGATGGTTATCCGAATGCGAGTTCGTCGGCGGATTCGAGAGGTGTTCCGCAGACGCGGCAGATGACGGCGGAGCAGTCGCCGCAGACGAGAGGATCGTCGACTTCTTTGGCGCAATTCGGACACCACAGACGCACATCTTTAGGCGCGGATGGCGTCGCAGGTGGATTTGGGGGCTGCGGGTCGTGCATTCTGAAGATGAGCGTAGCATGAGGAAGAGTCAGCGTGCTCAGGACCACATCATCGAGGAAGCGAAAGAACTTATGTCAGAGTTTGTGCGGATTTGCGCGAAGTCCGAGCTGCCCCCTTCAGGGGACGCGCGCGAGATCGTTGTTGGTGAGAAAACTTTATGTATCGCGAATGAGAACGGCGCGATTTGTGCCATGGATAATGTGTGCCCGCATCGCGGCGGCCCGCTGGGACAGGGAATGCTTGAAGGCGGTAAGTTGGTTTGCCCATGGCACGCGTGGGCGTTCGATCTCAGGACGGGCGCGGCTGTGCATTCTCCGCAGACCAAAGTTGAGCTGTATGAGATAAAGATCGATGGAGACGATGTGCTGGCAAGGATTTAGTACGGTATCAACGTATCGAGCAGCTTTGTTGACATCCTTGTGTTCCTCTCGAATTTGTCATCCCGACCGCAGCGTAGCGAGTGGAGGGACCTGCAGTTCCTCTCGTTGGGAGAAGTCCAGGGTTTTCGCGTACGCTTTACTGCGAAAAAGAAAAAATGCAGGTCCCTCGGCTTCGCTACGCTGCGGTCGGGATGACAAATTCGACAGGGGCGTTGTGGATGTCAACAACGCTCCCCTAATAACCTATTTGAAACTGATTTCGATCAACTCACTCCGACGTAAACGTGGACGCGGGCAGGTTTTCCTTGTTGAAGAGGTTCGCGTTGGTAAAGGTTGCCCATCCATAACGGACGGCTTTGGGTTCGGTGACGCCTTGCGCCTCGATGATGACGGTTGAGCCGTCGATCTTCGCGGTCGCGGGAACAAACTTTCCGTCGGCTCCGGCGATTTCAAATCCTTCGAGTTGCGGTCCGTGGAAGGCTAAGCCGTTGGCTGCGTGATCGAACCACACGCGCATAGACGAGCCTTCAGTCGTAACTGTGCGGAAGAGCGGGCCGGAGTAGGCGAGCTGCGGTTCGCTATAGACCGTTGCGCGGGCGGCGAGAGCGAGCCGCGCTCCTACGGTCTGTTTATCCGGTGGGTGGACGTTGTCGGCCTCTCCGATGTCAAGAGTTACGGCCATGCCAGTGTTTGTGACCGCGAGCGTCCGGCGCTGGGCGTCGCGGACCGTGCCCCAGTTTTCCGCAGGAGCGTCGTAGTTCGAAATCTGGACAAAGAGAAAAGGGAAGTTGCCTTCGTTCCACTTGCTGCGCCAGTCGGCAATGAGCGTGGGGAAGAGCTTTGCATACATCGGCGCTCGCTTAGGCTCGCTGTTGGTTTCGCCCTGATACCAGATGACGCCTTTGATGGTGTACGGCACTTCGGGCGCGATCATGCCGTTGTAGAGGCTCGCGGGCTTCCAGGAAAGCGGCGAAGGATGCCAGTCGTGCTTGGGCGCGGGTTGGTGGGCTTGGGCGGCGGCCTCGTCCTCGCGTTTTTCGGCGGCGATGAGCAGATCACTGTTGCTTAGTGGATCGGAGAACTTCGCCCACGAAGCAAAGACAGGCATGAGTCCGGCGTCTGCACCGAGCGTGTCCATGCTGATCCAGGATTCGACCGGCGTTCCGCCCCACGTCGAATCAATCAGGCCGATGGGGACATGTTCGCGCGCATTGATTTCCCGTCCGAAGAAATAGGCGACGGCCGAGAATTCGGCGGCGGTCTGCGGGGTGCATTCGGTCCAGGTGGCGGAGACATCGGTGAGCGGATAGTCGGCGCTTTTCTTCTCGATGCGCAGCAGCCTCACGGTGGGAAGGTTGGCCTGGGCAATTTCCTGCGCACCGTTCTTGAGCACAGCGTTGCCGGGAAAGCCGTTGAGCGGCATCTCCATGTTGGACTGGCCGGAGGCGAGCCACACGTCGCCGACGAGGAGGTCGGAAAGAGTGACTGGCGGCTCTCCGGCGGCGTTGCCCTGCGCGGTCAGCGTATAAGGTCCGCCCGCACGCTCAGGCATGAGCCAAAGGCTCCAGATGCCGAGATTGCTGGCGCCGGCGGAGCGCGTCTGGTCATGAAAGCGGACGGTAACGGTCTCGCCCGGATTGGACCAGCCCCAGATATGAATCGGAGAGTCGCGTTGCAGAACCGCGTGGCTGCTCAAGACATTCGGAAGACGTACTTCCGCGTTGGCTGCTCCCATCCCCAACAGGGTCGTAAACATGCACGCTATTGGGACGAATAGTCGTCTCGACTTCATTCCAGAAAATGCCTCCTTAGGAAAACCGATGGAGCCGGTTCGCAGATAACCATAACATTTCGCGCAGGTTAATGAGGTAAAACGGTTAGCTTGAGGCTTTCGACCTCCCTGCCTGCCAAACGATATATCTCATAAATTCCCAAGACTTTTGCTGGCAGATTCAGTTCAATAGAAATACTATGTTTCTTTTTCAACCAGAAAGTTCGTTCTGACTT
>JABDHA010000048.1:28558-31213 GCA_013285705.1 Acidobacteriota bacterium | reverse complement strand
AATCCGGCATATTGCTGGTTCACAGCCACAGCGAGCGATGTCCAAAGCACCTGCTGCTGTGGAGCGAGAGTCCGGAAATGATCGAGGAGCGTGGCCACGGTTGCGCCTGCGGGCACTTCAACCGACTTTATCCCCTCCGGGAAAAGGTCTTTTAATACGCCAAAGAGCAGAACGCGCACATGCATACCAAGTTTAGGATACTAGCCTTTTAGACGCGCCACACAACGAGCATGGAAGCATGCTCAGCGCTTCTTCAAAAAATCTTCTTTGTTGAAAACAACACGGTTTGAAGTCCACGTCAGAAGAAAACGGTTGCCCTTCCGGACATTCGATACGACGCTCGGCTGGAAACATGCGATGCACGTGCCACCCGGACGGCGCACGCTGGGATAGATGACTCCGAGCGAGGCGTGGTTCATTAACTCGACGGCCAGCTTTTGCGACACGATGTAACTGGCTGGATCGAGACAGGAGGTGAACTGGCTTTGCTTCCCTTCCGGAGCAGATTCAGGGCGCAAATCGTGAAAACTGCCGGTAAAGTCAGCTAAATACTCGTCATATTGCAGGACTTCACGCTCGGACCAATTGACTTCCGCAAATTCGACCGACTTATGAAAGATGATTTCGGCCTTGGCTGTTGCCAGTTCAAAGGCGGCATACCACGCACCGCGCTCAGGGGTAGAAAAGCGTGCGCCCAGCGGGTTCGGATGCGTAAAGGCCGCATTGATGATCCGATAATGCGGCACATTAAAGACCAGTTCACGGGGCGTAATATTGGGGCGAAGGTTCTCTTCCGCTTCAAGGCGGGCGTTCGTGGCGTTATCCAGTTCGAAGATCTGCTGCAGGTGCTCATCGTTATCGGCGATGCGGGTCAGTACAGACTCATAATTCGAACCATACTTGGCGGGGAGCAATCGGTGCGTATCAAAACGGCGAAGCTGAGTAACTGGCGGTAATGCGTCGTTGAGTTGAGCAGCATCAGCGATGGGGACTTCGGGGTGTGCCTCCATCTGGGCGCGAACCGACGCCAGCGCAGGCGATGCGGCGCGGGGATTGACCATTGGCTGATCGGGAGGAGCGGGAGCGATGGGGGATTCAGTCTTAGCCCGGGTCATTGTTTTGGAGGAGGAAACCTTTTTAGCCGCCACGGCGTGCATCAAGCAAGCGTCGCACTACTTCCATTGCAGGAGTGCCGCCCTGCAACATATAAGTGAGCGGTGTGCGCCCAGTAAAGAGCGGATTCGAATTCGCCAGCTGTATCCAGCTATCCGCGAGGCGAGTACCGTAAAGAATGTTCAGGGCTTTAAATATGCCAATCAGGTATGAGATGCGCTGTAGGCGATCCTGCTCGAGCACATGGTCCGGGTCCTGCTTCAGCTGATAATACTTGCCATTGGAGATGCCCCCGAGCAACTGGCGGGCGTCTTCGTCACGAACTTCCCAGCGCTCGATGATGTTGAAAAAAGCGCGGAGCGCGCCCGGTGAAAGACGACGCCTCTCCTCGAGCCGTGAAAGATCCGGCAGAGCAGGCGGTGCGTACATGGTTGCCGGGTATGCTAATGCATGACTGGCACTTTCCCTTGGCACCCAATTCCTCCTTAGGATGAAGGTATTGACTTGTCTCCATCTATGGAGAAGTATAACTCCAAAAATGGTGCAGTGCAAAAATAAATGAGAAAATGTGGAAGTTAGCAGTTGGTTTTGTATTGCAAAGTTGCTCAGGCGCGGGTACGGGTCGCAAAATAGACAATTCCCGTGATGACGCTCGTCAACACAATCCATCCCATCTGATACCAGTAGAAGAACGGAAAGCCGAATAGCTGTGGAGCCGTTCTCGCATAGACGCCGGGGAACATCAGGCCTAATGCGGGAAGCAGCAGCAACCAGTTCCAATGAGCGCGGCGCGATTTGCGAACAGGTCCAACCATGATGAAACGAATTGTAAACGTAAATCCTACCGTTGCTACAGCCTCTGAGAATCCAGATCTGTGAATAAATCGGACTCTTGCGGGTACCACAGCCGCTCCCCTTTCACCTTGGCGAAGGAGGTAAGCTTGTGCGGCTCGCGTCGGCTATGACCCTTTGCGTCATAGTAGATATCTTCGACGGCGATATCGCGTACCAGCAGTGCATCTCCGACCAGCGAGCGGTGGCAACGCCAGGGAACGGCTTCCGCGCACATGATCGTCGTCTGTTCCTGCGGACTGCCGGCGAGTAGTTCATTAAGCGCTGTGGCGAAGTCGGGTGTTTGCATGTAGTCGGCGTATCCGCGAAAGCTTGAGTTGCGCCAGCCCATGTTGATGGAATCTTTCAGCGCATGCCGCAGCCCGCCCAGCGACTTTTGCCAGCGGTAATGTATATGGGCTTTTTTGAGCGATTTTTCGAGGTTTTCCTGTCCAAATTGCGGGTTATGACGCGATTTGGGGATGGTCCGGATGTCGACGAGCCAACGCACTCCATTGTCCTTCAAGATAGAAAGGAAGGTTTCGATTGGCAGCGTGGAGTGACCAATGGTAAACATCCAAAGCCTCACTTAATAGATGCTCTCATGCGCACATGGAGATCTAGAATCTTCTGGAAGAACAAAAAGAAGGCCGCCTTAGAACCGAGCGGCCTTGGAGTTGGAGATTAGAGAAACGCTATTGCGGCTGGATT
>JABDHA010000048.1:0-28548 GCA_013285705.1 Acidobacteriota bacterium | reverse complement strand
AGTTGCAACTCGCGATTGTCTAATTGCGTGCTCGTGACCTGGCCGAAAGTTCCATCTCCGACAAAGGCATCAGGAGCAGCAAACTGCGGTGTATTGAACGCATTGAATGCTTCAAAGCGAAACTCAAGGCGCTGCGCCTCCGCATACCACATGTGAAACTGCTTCATGAGAGTCAGATTCAACGTGCGCGTGGCGGGACTGACCAATGGATTGCGCGGAGAGTCACCGTATACAAAGACACTGGGAGTAAATGCTGCTGTATTGAACCATTCGCTCGTGCTGCGATGTGAGACCGTGAGCTTTTGCCCTGGAACAAGAGTGGGTTTCTCCCAGGTGCTGTCGGTATTTTGACTATCAGTGCTTTGCTCCACATCATACGGGGCACCGCTGGCAAAGAGCAGCAGCCCTTCAAATGACCAGCCGTTGGTCAGGCGGCTGGCGAAGTTATCCTTTCCCACTCCGGGCAGTTGCCATACATACCCGATCGCCAGGTTGTGGCGTTGGTCGGTCAGCCCACTCGCCCACTCATGTGGATGTCGTGGATCCTGACAGTCGCAACCGCCGTTGTTGGTGTCGAGTGCTGAATTGTCGAGCAGATGCGCGTATGTATAGGCAGCGGTAAAGCTCAGGTTATGTGTAAGGCGATGCTCAAAGTGCGCCTGCAGCGCGTTGTAACTGGATGCGCCCTCGAAGTCAGGATAGCGGATGCGCGCAAACGTTGGGTATGGACGGCGGCTCTGAATATCGCCCGGGGCCGGGTCAGGTGAGTTGTAGTTTTTTATGCTGGTATCGATGTGCGTACCTTTGACGCCGACATATGCAAGGTCGACGACATTGGAGCCGAATTGCTTCGAGACACTGAGATTCCAGTTTTGCAGATAGAGATCGGGATGGGTGCGATCTTTGTTCAGCGTAACAGCGTTGTAGTACGGATTCGTTGGATAAAGCGAGGCAGGCACCGGCTCCTGAATGGTGGCTACGGGATTCAGCGCCGGGTTTGTAATCGTCAGGCTCCCGGCGGTAGGCGGATTCAGCTGCAGGATATTGATGTTGTCAAACTGCCCACCGTAGAAAAAGATTCCATAAGCTCCGCGGACAACGAGATCGGGTCGCACGTTGTAGGCGAAACCGAAGCGCGGAGAAAAATCTTTGTGACTGATGGACCAGATATCGTTCAATCGCACGCCTGGAGCTGGAGTGAATGTCGGTATCGGGGCGCTGAAATCGAGCGTTCTGGTGACGTTGTTTACATCAACAGGCGGAGCGAAGAGATCATAGCGCAGGCCAAGATTAAGTGTGAAATTGGGGCGCACCTTCCAGTTATCCTGCACGTATTCTGCAGAGCGCCACTGGCGTGCCTTGGTGACCGGAACACCTTCCGGTGTAATACTCGTGCGCGGATACCCAAGCATAAAGTCGGCAGCCTGGTTTCCGGTCAAGTCGCCTGTAAAATCCATCTCGCCGAAAGGCGTATTGTTTGTGGTCGCGTTGTCCTCGACATAACGGACATCCGCGCCGACAGTGATTGTGTGGCGGCCTTTTGTCCAGGTGAGATCATCCACTAGCTGGTAGGTGCGGCTGTCGTCGAGGTTGGAGGCGGCAAGATCGCTGCCCATGCCCATAAAACCTGAAATATTGAGGATCGGAAAACCCTCTTCATTTGGGCGAAGCGGACGGCCGTTCGGACCGCCAACATTGAATCCGTTGATGCCCAGCGATTCGATGGTGAAGTCAGTATTTGTCAATGTACTGAGTTGCTGCACATGCTCAAGATTGGCGCCAAAATGGAATGCGTTGAGCAGGCTAGGTGCGAACACATGAATATACTGCAGCGCAATGTTCTGTGCGGGATATCGCCCGGTGAATTGGAAGTTCGGATTCAGATCAGTATCTGGGAAGTTGCGAAACGCATAGATGTAATGCACCATGAGCTGGTTCTTGTCGTTGAAGTAGTGATCGAGGCGCCCGATATACTGATTGACGCTTAGATTGCCCCTCGACGAACCGGCGTAGTTCGTGTCGCCTGATGTATTAGGAAGAGGCATGTAGGTGTTGATGATGTTGGCAGAGATTGGATTGATCTGGTTCGCTGGAATGACGTTATTGGGGTAGGGTTCGCCCGTATTAGGGTTGGTGATAGTTCCACCGTCCGCGGAGAAGTCGCCTTGCCGTTCCGCCGGAGTAAGAACATTGGCGGTTTGCGGGAACTCCTGCACGGAGCGGAGCCCTTCATAGCTGAAGAAGAAAAAGGTTTTGTTCTTCACGATGGGACCACCAACAGTGCCACCGAACTGATTCTGCTTCAGAATGTTTTTCTTGATAGGCGCGGGGATAAAGTAATTGCGCGCGTCGACAGCATCGTTGCGGATGAACTCGAAAACATCGCCGTGGAAATCATTCGCTCCCGATTTGATCTGAATGTTGACATTCGATCCGGCATTGCCTCCGTACTCTGCGGAGTAGTTGCCCGTCTGTACCTTGAACTCCTGAATCGCATCGATGGACGGATAAAGGTTGACGTAGTTGTGACGGTTGTTAACCATCGTCGTGCCATCGATGTTGACCTGACCCCATTGGCCGCGGCCGCCATTAGCGGAGATCGATGAACCATCGGTGCTGGACGAGTGAAGGTCCGGATTATAGACGGAGACGCCTGGAGTGAGAATGGCGAGATCGTCGAATTTGCGACCATTGAGCGGCAGGTTTTCTGTGCGTTCCGGACCAACTACTTCGCCCAGGGAAGCATTTTCCGTCTGCAGTAACGTCTGACCGCCCTGCACGACTACGCTTTCCTGCTGGGCACTGATGGAGAGTGTGAAGTCGATTTTTTGCTGCTGTCCGATTTGTATGACGATTCCCGAACGAGTCTGCTTGGCAAAACCGCTCGCCTGCAGAGTGACGTCATACGAGCCGGGTGTAAGGTACTGCACCTCGAACTGTCCTTGAGTACCTGTCACAGTAGTTTTGGTAATCCCTGTAGAGGGCGAAACGACCGTGACTGTCGCCCCTGGAATCGCAGCTCCTGACGAGTCAGAGACATTTCCTAGTATTGCCGTGTCCACAGTTTGTGTCCGGGCAATGGCTGTTAGCGAAAACAGAAGAAACGGAATCGCAAAACGATGGAGGAGATGTTTCATTTTATTCACCCTTCTTAAATCGTTTCGAGTTTGAGGTAAAGCTGGCCCCTTGAGAATGCGCTGCATCAAGTTAGGCGGGACTTTACGCAATATTCACGATCGATGTCAATCATTTTGAGACAACGTTCCACATTGTGGTACGCGTAAAACTTTTAAATATGCGGCGGATGAGATTTATTGATAGCCAGCAATCTGTGCATTGCTTCAGTGGGCAAAAAGTTTCCGAAAGAGCGCCCTTCATCTGGATGAATTTTTTTTTGCGCGGGTAGAAAGCATAGATAGTTATTCATTCACCGGCAACATTCAGCGCGAGATGAGACAATACACTCGATTTATGTTGAGAACGATTACTCTCTGTCTTGCTACTGCTTTGATTGCGAATGCTTCCAATGCGCAGACCATTTTGGTGCACGGCCATCGCGGCTCGCGCGCGACGCGACCTGAGAACACGATTCCCGCATTTGAATACGCCATCCAGCATAGTGCAGATGTGCTGGAGCTTGATCTTGCCGTCACAAAGGATAATGTCCTCGTTGTTTCCCATTTCCCTTTCATCACGGCCGACTATCCGGGCGAGCGCGTATGCGTTGGACCGCAAGTGCCGCCGCATACCGCGATTCATACTCTGACGCTGGCGCAGGTAAAGCAGTACGACTGCGGATCGAAGACACTGGCGAACTTTCCGAAGCAGGTCGCGGTGCCGGGAACGCACATCCCTACCTTTGATGAAGTGCTGGACCTGGCTCCGCAGGGGAAATTTGAATACAACGTCGAGACGAAGAGTTTCCCCAGCCATCTGGAGTTGACGCCAACACCTGAAGAGTTTGTGAAGCTGATTGACGATGCGGTGAAGCGGCATAATTTGCAGTCGCGGGTGATTCTGCAGAGCTTCGATTTTCGCACGCTGGTGGCGATGAAGAAGCTCGATCCTTCCATCCGGCTTTCCGCGCTGGTTGGCGACCCAAAAGGCGACGTCATGATGGGTATCACCGATCATGACAAGGACTTCGTTTCTATTGGCAAGAAGACGGGGGCGCAGATCATCAGCCCCGATTTTCACCTGGTGACACCGGAAAAAGTAGCTACCGCGCACGCTGCCCGGCTACAGGTGGTTCCATGGACAGCCGACACACCGGATGACTGGCAGGCACTCGTCGACGCCAAGGTCGACGCGATCATTACTGACGACCCGGAGGCGCTGATCATCTGGCTACAGGGAAAGAAGCTACATCCCTAGACAGGGCTTTCTTGCAACGGATGGTTTACCATCCTTGTCGATGGTTCTGGCCGATTCTCAATTAACAGCTTTGCAGGTTTTGAGAGCTTTTCACCGGGACGAAATCTTTCTATTCCTGGGAGCCGCCTTCACCACGGTTGGGCTGGTGATTGCGGGCTTTCTCATGATCCGGCGGCGCTTTGACTCCCTTCTCTTCTGGCTCGCCATCTTTGCCATCCTCTATGGGAACCGGCTATGGATGACGTCGGAGCTGTTGGGAATGCTGATCCCACCATCGGAATTTTTTGAGCGGCTGAAGGCGACAATTAATTTTCTAGTGCCGATCCCGGCATTTCTATTTTTTCAGGCATCTGGTTTTCTGGGTAAGCTCGGGAAATTTGTAACGTATGCTTGCTGCGGCATTCTGTTTTGCATCCTGGCAGCCGCCGCGTTTGGTGCTCCACTCTACTGGCTCTACAAATTCAACAACGGCATTGTGATCTGTGCGCTCTTGACGTTGGTAGTGCAATCGCTCCGCCATCCAACACGCGACAGAGACTTCATCATTATTCGCAATGGGCTGCTCATTTTTGTTGCATTTGCATTATGGAATAACTTTGGGAGCATATTAGGCCACAAGTCGGAGCCCTACGGATTTGGCATCTTTCTCAGTTGCCTGGGATATGTTGCCGCTCGGCGGGCGGTTGAACGCGACCAGCAATTCACTGCGTTAGAAAAAGAGCTAGAGGTCGCGAAGCGTATCCAGCTATCGATCCTGCCTACTGCGTTTCCTGCATCTGATCACTTTCGGGTCGCGGCCCGCTATGTGCCGATGACCTCAGTCGCGGGCGACTTCTACGATTTTCATGTCTCGCAAAACGGAAAGGCGGGATTGCTGATCGCCGATGTTTCCGGGCATGGCGTGCCGGCGGCGCTGATCGCATCTATGGTCAAACTGGCAGCAACTTCGCAACGCGAGCATTCGGCTCATCCGGCAAAGCTGCTTGCAGGCATGAATAGAACGCTCTTTGGAAACACGCAGAGTCAATTTGTTACCGCAGCCTATGTTTACCTGGACGCGCAAAACGGTGACATGCATTACGCCGCTGCCGGACATCCTCCGATGCTCTTGCTGCGCAACGGAGAAGCCATTTCCATTGAAGAAAATGGTATGGTGCTGGCGCTGTTCTCCTCTGCTGCCTACACATCCATAACGAAGCCGCTGCTAAAGGGTGACCGTCTACTTCTATATACCGATGGAATCATTGAGGCGGAGGACGCAAGCGAGGAGCAATTTGGTCACGAGCGGTTATGCGGTTTACTGCGGCAAAGTATGAACCATTCACCTGATGAGACAGCAGACTTGATTCTTGAGCGAGTGAGGCAATGGTCTGTATCCCAGGATGACGATCTCACAATACTCGTCTGCGACTATGAAGGGTAATCCCGGTTTGAAACCCTGAGCCAGGAAGATTGTGACGTCGCCAATCTGAGAAACAAATAAGGCCCGCAAAAGCGGGCCTTATTTGTTTCATGATGCACGTGCGCCTGGAATGCCAGTCCTTATGCGTCGGCGTGCTGAAGCACTTCTTCTCTCACCCGCTCGTCCTTTTGCTCGTCTTCCCTGGACTTGGGCAGGGCCACATTGAGGACATCCTCAATGTGGCTGGCATAGTGAATGGTCACGCCGGCGATCTGCTCAGGCATCAGGTCTTCTTCTACATTCAGCCGGTTCTCCGCCGGAAGAATGACCTGTTTCACGCCTGCGCGTTTTGCGGCCAGGAACTTCTCCTTGATTCCGCCGACGGGCAACACGTTGCCGCTGAGGGTGATTTCACCGGTCATCGCGGTAAGCGGATGCACCGGGGTATCCGTCAACAGCGAGATCAGCGCCGTCGCCATGGTTACGCCTGCCGATGGGCCGTCTTTTGGAATGGCTCCAGCAGGGACATGGATGTGAAGATCGATGTCCTTCATGAAGTCTTCTTCGAGACCGATGGACTTTGCATTCGAACGCACCCAGGTCAGCGCGGCCTGCATGGATTCCTGCATGACCTCGCCAATCTGACCGGTCATAGTGAATCCCCCCTTGCCCTTCATCTTGTTCGCTTCGATGAAGAGCACGTCGCCGCCTGCCGGTGTCCAGGCCAGGCCTACGGCCACACCCGCACGTTTGGTGCGCTCAGCCAGTTCCGTATCGACACGGACTTTAATGCCGCCAAGAAACTCGTGAATGATTTCCTTGGTGACGATCAGCTTATCGGTCTTGCCTTCAGCGATACGGCGCGCCTGCTTACGGCAGACGGTGCCGATGAGTTGTTCGAGCTTGCGGACGCCTGCCTCGCGTGTGTAATGCCGCACGATGTAGGAGACGGACTCTTCGGGAAACTCAATGCTCTCCGGCTCGATGCCATTCTCCTTAATCTGCCGCGGAATGAGGTAGCGGAACGCAATGTGCCGCTTCTCTTCCTCGGTGTAGCCCTGCAGGTCGATGATCTCCATGCGGTCGAGCAGCGGAGCAGGCATCGTATCGAGCATGTTGGCCGTGCAGATAAAGAGAACCTTCGACAGATCGAACGGCTGATCGAGGTAATTGTCGCGGAACGTATTATTCTGCTCCGGATCCAGAACCTCTAGCAGAGCCGATGCCGGATCGCCGCGGAAATCGCGACCGAGCTTGTCGATCTCATCGAGCATGAAGACCGGATCGTTGGTGCCGGCGCGACGCAGATTTTGAATGATCTGCCCCGGCAGTGCACCAATGTAGGTCCGGCGATGACCGCGTAACTCGGCTTCATCGTGCATGCCACCGAGCGAGATGCGTTGGAACTTGCGCCCCAGAGCACGCGCAACGCTTCGTCCCAGTGAAGTCTTGCCAACTCCGGGAGGTCCTACAAAGCAGAGGATCGGACCCTTCATGTCGGGCTTCAATCGACGGACAGCAAGGTAGTCGAGAATGCGCTCTTTGACCTTCTTCAAGTCGTAGTGGTCCTCGTCGAGGATTTCCTTTGCTTTGGAGATATCGACTTCTTCACCCGAAGATTTCGACCACGGCAACACCGCAAGCCACTCGATGTAGTTGCGCGTCAGCGAGTAGTCAGCAGCCATGGGAGACATACGCGAAAGACGGCTCAACTCTTTTAGAGCCTCTTTCTTCGTCTCCTCGGGCATGCCGGCATCTTCGATCTTCTGACGCAACTCTTCGATGTCCTTCTGGCTCTCGTCCTGTTCTCCGAGTTCCTTCTGGATAGCCTTGAGCTGCTCGCGCAGGTAGTAGTCGCGCTGCGACTGCTGAACCTGGTCCTGCACCTCAGACTGAATCTTGTTACGAAGCTGCTGTACTTCGATCTCCTTGACGAGGTGCTTGTTCAAACGCTCGAGGCGCGTGGTGACATCGGGCGTTTCGAGCAGGTCCTGCCGGTCGGCCGTCGTCAAAAAGGGCAATGATGAAGCGACAAAATCGCCCAGACGTGCGGCGTCGTCCATTTGCGCTGCAATAGTTGAAAGCTCGTCAGAGAGGGTTGGTGACGCCGATACGATCTGCTGGAACTGCGAAAGAATATTCCGCTGCAATGCTTCGAGCTCCGGGCCCTGTTTCGGCGCGATCTCTGGAACTGCCTCGACACTGGCGATCATGAACGGTTCAACTTGCGTGAATTCGCCCAGCTTGACGCGCTCAGTGCCTTCCGTGAAGACAAAGAGGCTCTG
This sequence comes from Acidobacteriota bacterium, assembly GCA_013285705.1. GTDB lineage: Bacteria > Acidobacteriota > Terriglobia > Terriglobales > Acidobacteriaceae > Alloacidobacterium. The sequence continues at coordinate 20,487 of JABDHA010000048.1, read as the reverse complement.
GTTGGGCATCTTCACAACCTTATGCACGGTCGCGAGCGTGCCATAGGCGTGTAGATCGCTGGGTTGGGGAGTATCAAGGTGCGCGTCGCGTTGAGCAACAACGACGATGGTCTTTTCCTCACCAAGCGACTGGATAAGCTGAATGGAGCTTTCGCGTCCGACCGTCAATGGAAGAACAGCGTGCGGAAAGAGAACGGTGTCGCGTACGGGGAGGACGGGCAATGTACGCCCTTCTGGGCGATGCTCGCGCTCTTTGGGATCGCTCGGATGGATGATGCTGAGAAAGTCGCTAGCCATGAGTGCCTTCTTATCAGATTATATGATCTGACGACAATTAATTTAATTATTTGATTCTATAGGTTTCAGAAAGTCGCAAATCTCCACCGCATTAAAAAAGTCATTTATAATCATAATGTTACGGTCTAAATCGATGATAGACAAGGCTCTGGCAATAGCCCATTTCTCGCTTGGATGCAGATACGTCGGCTGCGCATACAATCCTTCCTACCAAACTTTCATCGGCAGGAACCGGACAATCTGAAACTGATCCCGTCTAGATGGGGCGCTCGGCTGCGCGGTAACGGCCAAGCTCCTTCACCATGGAACAGTGCTGTCTCAGGAGATCGAGCGCGATATCAGCCCGTGTCTGGGTTGAAAGTTGGTAGTCAACATAAAAAACATACTGCCAGGGCTTGCCGTGCACCGGACGCGATTCGATCTTGCTGAGGTTGGTTCCTTGGCTGGCAAATACCTCCAGAGCAGCGACTAGTGTCCCTGGCCGGTTGTCGACCGTAAACGCTAGACTTACTTTATTCGCATCAGGATTGCGGGGAACATCTTGGCTGCGTCGGATCAGAAAGAACCGGGTGTAGTTCTCAGTGTTGTCCTCAATATCAGCAGCCAGAATCTCTCCGCCATAAAACTCCGCAGCACGAGCACTGGCGATGGCGGCTGCGTTTCGGTCGCGAAGCTCCATCAGCTGTTTTGCGCTGCCCGCCGTGTCATAAAAAGGAATGGCCTCGATTGCCAGATGCTGCTCAAGAAATTTGCGACACTGCGCGAGCGCCACTGGATGCGAGTAAACACGTTGAATGCGTTCTATTGCTACGCCTGGAACAACGATGAAGTTATGCCGGATGCGCAAGAGGCTTTCGCTTTCGATCGCGACATCGTAATCCAGAAGAAGATCGTAATGCTCGACAACCGATCCGGCGAGGCTGTTCTCAATTGGGATAACGGCGGCATCTACCTCTCGTTGAGAGAGCGCACGAAAGACATCAGACGAGAGCGAGCAAGGCAAAATGGTTGCCTCGATATCCAGTTTTCCTGCTGCTTCATGGCTGAATGAACCTGGCTCGCCTTGTATTGCTATATGCATCCTGCGTACTTTCCTCCAAAGGTTTTTCGTTTTACGGCAACCCAAAAGGTATCAAGCGCACCATATCACACCGTAAGTGATTTCATGCTGCGCGCTAAAAACAAGGAGAAAGATTGAAATGCTCTGGACAATCTTTGTGATTCTGTTGGTGTTGTGGCTGGTGGGTTTGGTGAGTTTTCACGCAATTGGCTGGTATATCCACATTCTACTGGTCGTGGCACTGGTCGTATTGCTGATCCAGCTTATCAGCGGAAGACGGCCCGTTGTTTAACCACTAACAAGGCAGCGACTGTATAACCTGCTCTCAATCCTAGTGAGGATTGAGAGCAGCAGCATCTGAGGAGTAATGCTATGAACAAGGATCAGGTAACCGGCAAATTGGATCAGGCGTCGGGTAAGGTGAAAGAGAAGGTTGGCGAAGCGTTAGGCAACCAGAATCTTGCCAACAAGGGTGTCGCGGAGCAAGTGAAAGGTGCGGCCAAAGAGACCTGGGGCAACGCGAAGGAAGTTGCCCATGAGAATGCCGAAGCCAGTCGCCATGAAGCGGACCGCAATGCAAATGACACACGCGAGCGTATCGCGAACAAGGTGCAGGATATGAAAGAACGTGTGAATGAAAAGATCGATCAGCACCGCAAACCGGCATAGTTAAAAAGTGAGTCCGCAAGAAACAAGCCCCGTGCTGAGCACGGGGCTTTGCCGTGTCAGCGACGCAGTAAAATGTCCGCAGCCACAAAGACGAAAAACAGGAGCGAAATGATTCCATTCATCGTAAAAAAGGCTGCATTCAACCGCCTAAGATCTTTTGGGGACACGATGAGATGCTCATAAAGCAGCAGAGCGGCAACTGCGGCGATTCCCACGAGAGCAATGGCCCCCAATGCAAACAGATGCACCAGCCACAAGAGCAGGACTAGCATGATTGCGTGCATGCTACGCGAGATCCAGAAGGCTCCCGGAATTCCTATGGCCGCGGGAACGCTGTTTAGTCCGTGCATGCGATCGTGCTCTGCATCCTGGCAGGCGTAGAGCACGTCGAAACCAGCCACCCAGAAAAGAACGGCGGCTGTCAGCACTAGAATTCTTGGGTCCAGAGTGCCGCGAATTGCAATCCATGCAGCCGTGGGTGCGATTCCTAACGCCAGTCCGAGAAAAAGATGTGACCAGCGAGTAAACCGTTTGGTATAGGAATACAGCAGCACAATCGCGAGCACGATTGGAGAAAGCCACAAGGTCAACCGGTTCAACTGAGCCGTGGCGAGAATGAACAATACGGCCATGAAGACGGTAAATGCCCCAACAAATCCTCGACTGAGCGCTCCGGCAGGGATGGCACGCGTGGCGGTACGCGGATTGACAGCGTCCAGGTCAGCGTCGGCCCAGCGGTTGAAGGCCATCGCGGCCGAACGCGCGGTGACCATACAGGCTACAATCCACAAAACCTGAGCGGGATGAGGCCAGCCGTGCGCGGCCAGCATGGCCCCGGTCAGCGCAAATGGAAGCGCGAAGATCGAGTGCTCCCACTTAATCATTTCTAGTGTTGTGCCAAGACTGCGCAATAAGGCCATCGTTCGTATAGAACTCCCTGCTATTAGTTTAAGTCAGGGACGCTAAGAACGCTGCCATACAAAGGAACGGCCTCGCGTAAACACGAGGCCGTCTGAAGGAACAAAGAGGTACTTACTTCTTTTCCGGCTGACCCGCCACCACCAGGTTGTTGGTGACATGGAAGACACCCGGAACCGAATTGGCGCGAATGCCTGCAGCGTCCTTATCGGACTGAGAATCGACCACGCCGTAGAGCGTCACGTTGCCGTTTTGCACCGAGATGCGAATAGGCTTGGCAGGATCAATCGCGTACTTATTGAGGCTTGGAAAGCCATAAACACTACGGAAGACAGCGAGACGAATGCGGTCATCCATGGGCGAGACCGGATCGACCTGAATATCGTTGACCACGTCTTTTACGCCCTTCGTGTTTGCCGCGACTGCGACCGCAGAGTCTGCATCCACCGGGCCGTAAGCAGTACCCGACAGCGTAACCACGCCGTTCTGCACATTTACGCCAATGGCGTTAAAGGCCGTGGTCCCGTATCCCACGCGGTCGTACGAAATGGCCTTGATCAATTTATCCTGCAGCACATTATCTGGAATCTCTGGACCAGCCACTTCAATTTCATTCTCAACGCCTTTAACGTTCTTGATGCGATGTGCGCGCTTATCGGCATCAGCCTTTGTGTCATACACATCGACTGACCCAGTTAAAGTCACGATACCGTTCTGCACGGTCGCTTTTACGTCCTTAAACTTAGATTTGTTCAAAGCCTTGTTCATAACATCGGCTTGAATCTGTGTGTCTTGGGCGTCCTGAGCTGCAACCACGGCGGAATGTGGCGCAACGACGGTTTGAGGGATAACGAACAAAACTGCTGCCAAAGCTGGAATAAGAGTACGTCTTACAATTTTCATGTCATGCTCTCCCGATCGGCTGCAAATCTCTGAGCAATGTTATACAAGTCGCATCGACAGAGTCTACCAAACAGCCCTCGTATTGATAGGGACACATTCTAGCCGCATTTGGATGCGCGTATCTATGAAAAATCTTTTTCGCAGCACTACCGGTATCGTTTATGTACCTTAAACATGAGACTGAATACGCCGGATTCATCTCGCACGGCCAGGATAGAAACGGTGTTGGTCACACTGACCTCGGCCTGAATAAGTTGTTGCGCAGTGGAGTTGATGTTGGTTGCGTAGGTGAGCGTGGCGTTATTTGATACCTGCTGGGCCACCGTAATGCGTGCGCTTGAGTTACCCACCGATCCAACCCAGGATGGATCAATTTTCACGCTGCCGCCGCCAAACAATTTTTGGATACGGCTGCTGACAGTAGCGTTCAGAGCTCCGCCTAAGAGTGCATCTGCGGCCGTATTTACGCCGGCCTGTTGCGCCTGCACGGAGTAAATCTGCTGCTCCTCCTGTGTGCGGCCCATGGCGAGCAGCGAAAAAATATCCTGCTGCGTCAACGGCGGTTCAGAACGGAATGACGGCGACAGATTGCTAGGCGTGCCATGCAGTCCGATCGTGATGTCATAATCCTCCACGTGCGCCGTAGCGTCGAGATCAATAATCGGATCGATACGTACCGGGTTGCTGAAAAAGATGTCGCCGTGCTGCAACTGGTATTTTGTGCCTGCGAACGTGGCGCTTCCCTCGGTCACAGTGATATGTCCCAGTACCGATGGCTGCGAAATCGTACCGCGCACACGCAGATCCACGTCGCCAGCCAGCTTCGCATAGGAATTTTGAAAGTCCAGCTCTGGCGATGACGTAACATGAATATCCAACCGCACGTGATTGGAAAAGGCATTGGGATCTGGCGGCGGTGCGATGGTCCCGGAAGGCCCACTGAAACTGGCAAAGTCCAGGTTTGGGCTGATGGTAAAGCGCGTGAGCAGCACGCTGCCACTCAGCATCAAACTGCTTGGCGATCCCTGCAGACGTAGCTTGGTATTAATCATGGAGCTGATGCCCGCGGGATAGCGAATACGGATATCGGTCCCCGTCGCTGTCAAATCGCTGTAGATGCCCTGCTGATAGGTCACATATCCGGTGATGCTGACCTGCCCGCCGCCCGTAGTACCGACGAGGTTTTTCACCCGCAGGCGATCCTGATCGAACTCCAAGGTTCCATTCAACTGGCTCAACCCGTTCGGGACATCCTCAAAGCTCATAGAGACATTGGTAAGCTTCACCTGGCCGGTGAGCTCAGGGCGCTCGAAGCTGCCACCTGCGTCCATACTGAAGGTGACTTGCCCGGAGGAGGTGACATTTGGATTAAGCGTCTGCAACAGTTTCATGTTCACAGCGCCTTGCGCTTGCAGGTTCAGCAGATGACTTGCACGCAAAACTCCAATCCGTCCTTGTGCTCGCAGGTCAGTGTTGTCGCCGGTAATATGAAACGGGTCAAGACGGAGAACTCCGTTACGCAGCTGCGCATGCACCGAACCTTCACTCTTGAGAGGAATATCCGCAAGCGCGATAGAAAACTGGTTGATCTGCGCGTCGCCCTGCAACTGGCTTGGCTGACGAAGCGGCCCCGTCACGTTTATACTTCCAGCGATCGACGAGTGCCCTTTGACTCCCTGCACATGGAACATTTCGAGGAACGGATTGATATCGAGATTTGAAACCGTCGCGCTCGTCTGTGTCGTGTAGTCCCCGGATATGGAAGTCTTCCCATTAATCTGAAGCAAGGCTGAACCCAGGCGACCGCTTCCTTCAAGTAGCAAATTGCCATGATCGGTGTGAGCTTCCAGCTCCACGGAACCATTTGTCTGGCTTCCTACCGTGACCTGAGTAAGATGCGCAGTCGCGTGGATTGCAGGTGATTCAAGCGTTCCAGAACCGTCGACTGAAAAGACCAGTTGCCCAGTAAGGGGATATTTTGCGTTTCTGAAGTGCTCCGTATGGCTCAGATCGAAGCCTTTGCCATCCGCTTGAAAATGAAACTGCTTTGTACGAATGCCGTAGCCGCCATTTCCGGCAAGCTGGCCACCATTTTGTAAGAATAGGAGTTTTGACGCCCCGATTTCCTCTCCGGCAAATTGCAAATCTGCATTGAGACTGCGATACGGCTCTCCATAAGCCCGGCCGCCCTGAATGGACAGATGACCGCCCCCGTTTAAATTTTCCAGCTGGCCTCCAGCGTGCGCATCGAGATTCAATGTCCCGGTGACTGGAAGCTCCTGACCTACCATTGCCAGCACTTCGTCGAGTGCAGCATTTTGCACGCGAACATCGGCGTTAATGGTGGACTGATTATCGAAGGCGTTCAAACGAGCGGAGATTTTGTGAGCATGCAACTGGCCGGATGCATGGATCGTAGTTTTGCCGCGTGTCAACGTAGCCTGCTGGACGGCGATCAACTGCGAAGAGTATTCCGCGTCCGCCTCGAGAGAATCCCAATGAATGACTCGCTCAGGTGCAGCGGGCGGGCTAGCCTCGGGATGTGCCGGGGTGCTTGCCAGATGCGCAGCAGCCGGCGAGGGCTCGGTTGTTTCAGCAGGCAGTAATAGATCAAAGTTACTCGCGATGAGATGGCCTTTAACATCGGGATCAGGCAGGCTGCCGCTCACGGTACCGTGAAACTGCGCTTGCCCCTGGAGGCGAATCGGTAAAGCCTGCACACCCTTTTTGCCATGTGCCGCGACCCCGAGTGCGGCAAGCGCCTGGTCGAACTCGGCAAGATTTGTGGTCTCCACATCCGCCTGGAGAGTTGAGGGGCGGCTGATGGGATAGACCCCGAGTCCACCCGAGACTTCAATTTTTGTTGCGGGCGTCTGCGCCTGCAATTGTTTAATCTGCACGCTGCCATTTTTCTGGAAATATGTCGCATCGAGCATGCCGGACATCGGCACTTCGCCATCTGGTAATTTTTGTGATGGAACGAAGGTTACATTGGCTCTCGCGGCGAGATCAGAAGCATCGCCGGTCCAATCAACGGTGCCGTCGCCTGAAGCAACTGTGTCAAAACCTAGCTCGTTGTATTCCCTAGGAGCAACCATGGTCATGACTGTCTTTAAGGAAATACCGCGCAATTTCGCGCGAATTGTTCCTCTAGGCACAGTGGTGGCGGGTGGCTGTCCCGGCTGCGCCAACATTGTACCCAGCCAATGCGTGAGGCGCATTTCGGCTTCAACAGTACCGCCACCTGGAATGCGTGCGCGAGCACCGGTGAAGGCGAGTTCATCTTCTGTAGCGTGTACTTTCGTATCTGCATCCACACCCGTAATGTGGACGGTCTCGATGTGATAGGCCGCGCCGACAACCCTGGCTTGTCCATCCAAAACAAACTGCGTCTTTGTTCCCTGTCCTTTCAGATTCAGGTCGGCAACGCCACGATCCACACCATCGACGGGAGCGAGAGCCATCACTTCCCGCACGTCTACCTTGCCCTGAAGGGTGAAATTCCAGTGTGGGTTGGCAAAATCATTGACTGCGGCAGAAGCCTTGAGCAGAGATGGTCCTGTTTGCAACTGTAGCTGCGACACATTCAGCGTGTTGCGGCCGATGTCGGCAGAGAGATCTAGCTGCGAGTTGACGGGGGCAAGCTTGCCACGTTGCGCTGTGATGTCGGCCGCATGCAACGTGGCAAGATAATGATCCCGTAGAGCCGAAAACGTGACGATGACGCCAAGATCATTCGCAGACAGATCAAACGGCGTAGCTTGCTGATTGACCAGAGCAACGCCATCTTTAACTTCAGTCCTGCCCACCTGTAAATCGAAAAGCGTGTCGTTGAGCGGCTTGCCACTACGCTCCGTCTTCGGGCGCGGCTGATTTGTTGAACCATCCGGGTAGATGATGAGGTGAAAAACAGGGTGATCAGCCTCAAGATAATTCAGGTCCACTTTCGGACGGAAGAACGACAGAATCTTTACGCGTACGTAGATGCGGTCGACATGCGCGTATGGCACTTCGTTTGCGGCTTCGAGACCATGAATCGTTAGCCCGTCCGCTTCAAATGCCATGTGTCGCAAAGACCACTGAAATGCCCCGAGTTCGACACTGCCGCCCGTAGCCTGTTCCAAGGTAGATATAAGTTTTTGGCGAACCAGATTTTGGAATTGTGGAGTAGACGCATACCAGACGATTCCACCTACAGCCAATAAGAATAAGATCGCGACGACCCCGAATACACGCAGCCAGATTCTGGCTTTGCGTGGCATGGGAGCAGGCGGCGTAGACGGAGAACTTTGCGGCTGTGTGGTCACGCTCTCCCTCCGTCATCTTCATCGCTGTTACTAGTGGTTTGTCCGTAGGCGGGATCCAGAATCTGGACACTACCCTGTTCGCGCAGGCTTTTCAGCCAATCGCGCAGCAAAGAATTTACCTGTTGCTGAAGAAGTATCTCGCGAATGCGTGGCGATGTACTTTCCAGCGTTGGAGACGGCTGCTTCATCTTTTCAAAAACAGGCACAACCGTCGATTGATAGTACTTTTGAATGTCCTGGCGCGATATGCGGATGCTCGAACCGAAACGCGCATCAATAAACTTCAAGATCTCCAAACGCTGCCGCCATCTCTCATCGACTTCCGGCTGGGTAAGATCGTTGGCCTTCAGAAAGGCCTGCCAACCCTCTGCTGTTGAACAGGACATTTTTTTGCATATGGGAATTTCTGTGCGAAGTTCGTCGAGGCTTTTACGCACCTCGTCATCCGTTACCGAATAGTTGATCTGATGCTGCTCCCGCATCTGCCGCAAAATCAAAGCGCGGCTGATAAGCCTCTGCGCGGCGCGTATTTGCGTATTTTGGTTGGCCGGCACGGAAATCGGCTGCAATACAGCAAGTCGCATCTCCTCGCGCACATCGCTTTCAAGCAGAACATCCCCGTTGACGATGGCGATGACTCGATCTAGTTGAACAGGTTTTTCGGCAGTTGCACTGGCCGCATCGATTTGCGTAGCAGCCGAGGAGGCTGGGGTTGGGGGAGTGGCTTGCGCATTTGTTTTTACGCTCAGACATATGGCCAGCAGCGCGACCTGCGTCGCAAAGATCCCGATATGTCGATGATTCATCATCAAAATGCTTGCCCAATGCTAAAGAAAAAGTTGAAGTGTCCCGCCTGTCCCACCCGTGTCGGCCCACCGGAATAATCGATAATAATCGGATAGATGGGGGGATTCAGGTTATAGCTGAAATCCAGTCGAATGGGTCCGACTGGTGTGTGATAGCGCGCGCCCAGACCCACTGCGTGGACGAAGTTATTGAAGCTGCAGGTGCCCGCGCCACCGGTGCTGGAGTGTTCGTGAGGTTGCTCTTGGTCTTCCAGACTTAAATCCTTGCACGTATAGCTGTGCGGCTGTTTAATCCGGAAAAAGCTCGACCAAATATCCGATGAATTCTCAAAAACATTGCCCATGTCATGAAACAACACAAACCCGAGGCTATTGCCAACATAGGGTAAAGTAGGGGGCGGCATGCGCAACTCTGTATTGTTGATGAAAGCGCCCGCACCGCCGATGGGAAATCCTGTGATTGAGTCACGCGGGCCTGCCGCATTGATGCCAAATCCGCGATGCGACTGCGCGCCGCCGGCGTAGAGACGTTCCGGTAACGGGATCAGTTCTTGGTCACCCGTTCCATACGAACGCTCTGATGCGATGCGTGTGCTGCGGGCAACTATCCACTGGTTCAATTTCCCGAATTTGTAGTAGCTGGAATTGGTTCCATCGAGACGGTTGAAATTAGCCTGCGAGCCAAAGTGTGAATCGGCCCAGGTTTCCTGAACAGTGTTATATGTGCCGCTACTTGCATCCAGCGGATTCGGCACTCGTGTGTCGCGAATCCAGGTAAGTCCGGGCCCACCAACCCGCACGGGCTGCGAAACCAAGGGAATTTCATTCGGAGCTACCTGTACGCTGTTCGGATCGACTTTCACGCGGCGATAGCTGAAGAGGTAGATCAGCGTATTCGGCTTATCGACATGATGCGTCAGGCGCACCGAACCTTCGAGACGCGAGGATGCATATGTCGTTACGTCCTGCGCGTTGGTGTAGCCACCGGAAAAAATCAAATTGAGCTTGGGGTCATCCAAGAAGTGGGGATTGGAAAAAATTGCCTGAATCCGCTGCTCAAGTGTGCCGTAGGTCGTATTGAGCGCGATCGACCTATCGGTGCCGCGCAGATTGATACGTGAGATATTGAAAAGCACCGCGGGGCTAACGCCGGTTTTGCCATTCGGGCTGCACGTATAGGTCGCTGGATTTATGCCTAGCTGAATCAGCGTAAGAGGATTGACGTTATTGCAACTGGTTTGCGGATTGCCGGTTTGCACCTGAAAACCGAAACCATAGCTGAAATCCCACCGCCGAGCTTCCGTAAATTGCAGCAACACATTCTTGCGCAGCTCATCACCCAGCGGATTTTGCACGGCTGTATTGACCTGGTTGAAAAGTGTCAGGTCATACAGCTTTCGCTGCGTGTCCAGTAGAGCGGTCTGGTTGAGCGGATCGCCGGGATGGATGAGAACACGATCCTCTACGGTCGCAGGTCGGGTGTAGTGAAGGCCGGAGATAAGCACCTGATTCACGAAAATCTGCTCGCCTTCGGTGACGCTCATGGTTATGTCAATCAGGTTTGGATTTGTGGGAGACGACTGCTGCGTCAGATTTACCTGCGCTTTATCAAAACCATGGCTCAGGTAATAGGTGAAGATCGAGTCGCGGTCTTGTGTGACATTCAGCGAAGAATAAGGCTGCCCGGATTGAGTGTTGAGCAGGGGCGTAAGGTCGGATAGCGGAATCTGTTGAGTTCCGTTGATCACATAGGCACCGATCAGCTGCTGAACGCCCTCTTCAATGGCATAGTTCACGCTAAGATGAGCGACCTTTGCCTTTGCACCATTCACCGTTGTCGTATCTTTTACTTCCGGCGTCACCTTTACGTTGCTGAATCCATTGCTTTGGTAGAGCGCAATGACGGAATTCGCGTCGGCCTGGGCCAGCGCCTGACTGTACAAACCGTGACGATTAATGATGCTCGCCTTTACAACGCTCAGTCGCTGCTTGATGATGTCGCTGTCGAAATATTTGTTTCCGCTGATGGTAACGTCGTCCACTTCATGTTTATTTCCCAGGTCGACCGTAAACACTATGATGGAATGTTGCGGATCTACTATTTGCTCGCTATGCGTGACCTTTACGTCGTAGTAAGTCTGGCGCTGGAAATAGTCGCGAATGCGGCGGTCGCCTTCGTTCAGAAGATCTTCGTCCACGGTGCCTTCTTCATAGACCGGCACGAGATTCCTGATCCTGCCTTTGCTCAGTGAGGCGCCATCCACTGTAATCACCACCAGTGGTCCCCGATTTGCGGAGAATCCAAAGTCCAGATGATTCGATGGAGGCTGATACTGACGGGAGTCTAGCTTCAGGGCGGCTTCGAGGCGGTCCTGCTTTTGATAGTCTTTGCGGAGACGCGTAAGTGCGCGACTTACCGTGTCACGCGAAACCTTAGAGCCCTCCTTAAGTTTCCCCTTTTTGCGGAACTTTTCGACGGTCATGCCGCTGTCACCCTTCACAGCTACATCGCCTACGCGCGCCTCCTTCCCTTGCTCAATCTGAAACGCGATGTTGATCTGAGAGTTTGGCTCATCGATGCTCGTGCTGGCAAAGATTTTTGTCTGATAGTAGCCGTTCTCTTCCAGAGTCTGCCGAAGAAGCGTCTGCGCCTGCAGCAGCTTGCTATCGCTGAAGGTGGTTCCCGCGTTCAGCCGTGCAGAGCGCTCGAGCACTCCGGAGAGCCTTTCGCTGTTGACGCCATTGACGGTCACCCGTCCGACGAAGAGGCTGGGAGTACCACTGAAAATAATGGTCACCGCGTCGCCGTGGCGTACACCTTCGACGACAATTGTTCGATAAAGGCCGGTCTCATAGAGACGCCGCAGGCTGTCGCGAACCTTTTGCGAATCCAATAATTGGAGCGGCTGGAGCGCGAGCCGGTCGGGTAAAGGGGCAAGTCTGTCGGCGGAGACTCCTTGAAATTGCACCGCTTCCACCTGCAACCCGATCCAGCTGCGAAGAGTCACCTCCTGTGCAGATTCCTTTGGAGGCGTGGGCGCCTGTTGCGCGTACAACTCTTCGGAGGTAAAGACGCTGCTTCCGGCATAAAAGCTGAGAAGGCCTGCCAAAGCCCAGAGGCCAAGTCGGCAGATACGTCTGCAACCCCAGGATTTGCAGTGAAAACCCAATCAGCCCCTCTTTATGCCCCTGAACAAGTTGAGATGCAGGCTTGCCCATTCTGGCAAGCTTCCATCTCTATGAAGATAAAAGCTTCATCAACTCTCTATACTAATCAGGAACGGAAGAAACAAGCAGATGGCAATTGCAGAGTTTACGGATAGATACTCCCGTCAGGTTTTGTATCCCGGAATCGGCGTGGAAGGCCAACAAAAACTTGGGGGCGCACACGTCGCGATTGTAGGCTGCGGGGCCACGGGCGCAGCCGCAGCAAGCCTGCTTGCCCGCGCCGGAGTTGGGACGCTGACATTGATCGACCGCGATTTCGTGGAAGAGAGCAATTTGCAGCGTCAGGTGCTTTTTGATGAGGCGGATGCCAATCTGGCGTTACCCAAGGCAGAGGCAGCTTGCAGAAAAATTGCTCTTTTTAACAGTGAGATTAAAACTCACGCGCATATCGCCGATCTTGTCCCGGCAAATATTCACGAATTATTAAGCGGAGCCGATTTGGTTCTCGACGCCACGGACAACTTTGAAACCCGCTACCTGCTCAACGACTATGCAGTAGAGCAAGGCAAACCATGGATCTACGCCGCCGCCATTGGCGCTTATGCCGTCACTATGAACATTTTGCCTGGGGAAACGGCTTGTCTGGCGTGCATCTTTCCTAAGCCCCCTGGGGGCACAGTAGAAACCTGCGACACCGCAGGAATTCTTAATACAGCGGGGAATATGGCTGCGTCTGTAGAGAGTACGGAGGCTATCAAATTGCTGGTCGGAGCAAAAAACAAGCTACGCCGCAGCCTTTTGTCCTTCGATTTATGGACGAATGAGCGATCTGAGGTCTCTACAGTCCATCCCCGACCGGGGTGCGAGGTGTGCCAGGAGCGCAACTTTGCACATCTGCGCGGTGAGGGCCGCCCACATATCACGCTCTGTGGCCGCAACTCGGTGCAGATTCATGAGCGCAACCGGCCGGTCGATTTTACCGAATTGGAGGCGCGGCTGCGGCCTCACGGAATCGTCCGCTTTAACAATCTATTGCTACGGTTTGAGCGCGGTAGTTATGTCATGACGGTTTTTCCCGATGGCCGGGCAATGATTCAGGGTACGACCGATGTCACGCAGGCCCGTAGCCTTTATGCGCGTTTTATCGGCTCCTGATAATGCGGCAAGATCCAGTCTGGCAACCATTTGCATCGAATTATCTTCCTAGTCTCTAGCTTTTACATCGCTTTCACAGACGGTCATTCATGAGCCAGGCTTTACAAACAAAATCGAGCAATGGATTGACGGGAGAGGAAAAGCGTGGAATTTTCAAAACAGGTGACGTGCGGATGAGCGCAGGACCAACACAACCAAAGCCAGTACAACACATGCGCAGAAATCCCCCCATTGCCGGTGAAGCCGAAGCTATTGCCAAGGCACAGGCGGGCGATGCAGCTTCGTTCGAAATTCTTTATTCGCTGCACAAGCGCCGTGTTTACTCACTTTGCCTGCGGATGCTGGGCAATGTAGCCGAGGCAGAAGACCTCACGCAAGAAGCATTTCTGCAACTTTATCGTAAGATAGGAACTTTCCGCGGCGATTCGGCCTTTTCTACATGGCTTCATCGTCTTGCGGTCAACGTAGTCCTCATGCATTTGCGCAAAAAGGGCTTGCCGCAGGTATCGCTCGAAGAAACGCTTGAACCCTCCCAGGAGGACGGTCCACGCAAAGACATCGGAGAACGGGATTTGATATTGTCCGGCTCCATTGACCGTGTTGCCCTGGAAAGGGCAGTCGAAAACCTTCCTCCAGGCTACCGGCTGGTATTTGTGCTGCATGACGTGGAAGGCTATGAGCATAATGAAATTGCGGACATGCTCAGTTGCTCAATTGGCAATAGCAAGTCGCAACTACACAAGGCGCGTATGAAGCTGCGCGACCTCCTGCGCTCGGGACAGCGAAAGGAGTCGATTGCATGAGTAACACACGCGATCCGCAAGATGGGACATCAATGAACTGCGCGGAATTTCAGGAAAGCATACCCGAGTTGTTTGAATCGGGTGCAAATGTAAGTAAAGAAGCACATCTGCTGGGCTGTGAAAACTGCGCGGCCCTGGTGCGCGATCTCGAATATATTGCTTCACAGGCAAAATTGCTGCTGCCCATCCATGATCCCAGCCCTACAGTCTGGGACAACATTCAGTCGGCAATTCGAACGGGAATAGATGACAAGTCTGCTGCTCCTTCGGGAAAGCGGCCATAGCCGCAGACGGTGAGCGTTCTTATAATGCAGAGAACGCATGCAGACGAAGATCCAATTACCCGCGTGTATTTCGCGTATTGTTCTTGTGGGATTCATGGGCGCCGGCAAATCCACAGTTGGCGCTCTTCTCTCGCGGCAGTTGCAGTGGGGATTTCTTGACGCCGATCAGGTATTAGAGGGCAACGCTGGCACATCGATTGCAGAGATTTTTGCGCAGCAGGGAGAGGCGGCTTTTCGTCGAATGGAAGCTGCCCTTATCGGCGATCTGATTCGCCAGCAGCATCTCGTGCTCGCCGTCGGCGGCGGAGCGATAGAGACTGAGGCTGCTCGCAATGCCCTTTTACTTGCGCCTGAGACATGCGTCGTATTTCTTGAAGCACCTCTCGAAGTCATGATCTCGCGCTGCGAACAGCAATCGGGCGCCTCGGTCCGACCTGTGCTACAGGATCGCGAAAGGCTTCGGCACAGGTTTGAATCCAGACTCCCTCACTATCGAAATGCGCATTTAGTCGTAGAGACGGCATCGCTTACGCCGGAACAGACATCCCAGCATATCGTCAGTATCATCAGCGCACTCCTCAAGGAAAAGACTCTGGCATGAATGACCCGGCAGACGCGAAGCATAGAACCCTGCGAAGTGACATTATCTTTATTTTTCTGCTAGCGCTTGGCATTTATTTAGCCTGGCTCGTGCGTGACGTGCTTGTGCTGATTTATGTCAGCGCACTTTTTGCCGTCGTGCTCATGCCCATTGTCCGCTTCATTATGAAGCTGCGCATTGGCGCCTGGCAGCCTGGGCGAGGCTCAGCGATTGTAATTCTTTTGCTGGCAGTAGCAGGTTTTGCCACGCTCTTTTTTGTTTTTGCCCTGCCGCCTGTCGTTCGTGATGTCCGGGAGTTCATTAGCGAATTGCCGACGCGCGGACCGCAGCTCCTCTCGCGCGTGCGGCGCATTCCGTTTATGCAGAGGGTAGATGTGGCTGCACTCAATGCAAAGCTGCAGGATTTTGCCGGGAACTTTGCTACTTATCTGCTGCTGTCCATCCGTCACTGGGCGAGCAAACTTTTCGACGTCGTTACCAGCATTATTCTGACGGTATATTTCACGCTTGAGGGAGAAATGGCGTATCACTGGATTTTGAGCTTCTTTCCAGTGGACAAGCGGCAGCGCCTGGATGTAACGCTGGCGCGCGCCGAGACCCGGATGGGCAAGTGGCTGCTGGGCCAGGGCACGTTGATGCTGATCCTCGGGGTTTCCAGCACAATTCTTTTTGTCATTCTGGATGTGCGCTATGCCTATGCACTCGGTGTGCTCATGGGTCTTTTCAATATCATTCCCATCGCCGGAGCAGTTATCACGGTCACGCTGGCGATTCTAGTAGCTGCGATCGACTCCTGGGGCCGAGTACTGGGCGTCGCTATTTTTTACGCGATTTACGCGCAGGTCGAGACCTCTTATCTGACACCGCGCATCATGCGATCGAGCGTCGATCTCCCTGGCCTAGCTGTCATCGTCGCCTTGCTTTTGGGCTCGGCTTATGATGGCATTGTGGGCGCCATGGTAGCTGTGCCTACGGCAGTGTTGGTCGCGGTCCTTCTTGATGAGTACGCAGTCAAGTCGGAACCGATTATTGCCGAGCCACAAGTCGTCAAGCAGACTCATTCCTAGTTTAAAAAACTTTCTTATCGCTTATCGTTCAATGCCTCCCGTCCATCCCCGGCGCTTGCTATCATGAAGAGTGGCCCAAAGCACACAATCCAATCTGTTTCGAGCAGCTCGGTGATGACTCCAGCCACCCCCGCGTCTCCTGCACTTGAAGAACGGGCCATCGCTTCGATCGAGACTGCTGCAACCGTAGATCACCCTCATCTTCGCGCAGGTGAAACGGCTTCGCGCATCGCAGACTACGCTGAGTTGTTCAAATTCCGGGTGACGTCTTTGGTTGTGATGACGGCGTGGGCCGGTTTCTATCTTGGGTCGATGCACAGCGGCATCAGCAGCATACAGCCTGGGCTTATCGCTGCATTGCTGGGCATTGGGCTGGTTTCTGCGGGTTCCGCAGCTCTGAATGAAGCTTTTGAGCGCAAGCTGGATGCCAAAATGATCCGCACGGCACAGCGCCCCATGGCATCGGGACGCATCAGTCTGGCGCATGGTGTGCTGCTCGGCATGACGGCTATGATTGCCGGAGCCCTTTGGCTTACCTATGAGACGAATCTTGTCACTGGCACCCTGACTCTCATCACTGCCTTCAGCTACGTGGCCATCTATACGCCACTAAAACGGCGCACAACGCTGGCGACCTTCATCGGGGCTTTCCCCGGTGCCATGCCTCCTCTACTTGGCTGGACGGCGGCCCGTGGCGCCATCGAGTGGCCAGCTGTCGCCCTGTTTGCGATCCTCTTCGTCTGGCAGTTTCCGCACTTTATGGCCATTGCGTGGCTCTACAAGGAAGATTATGGCCGTGCCGGTATCCGCATGCTGCCGGTAGTGCAACCCGATGGCTGGTCGACAGTGCTTGAAGCGCTGACCTATGCCGTGCTCATGATTCCGGTGAGCTTGTTGCCGGTTTATCTGCATATTGCGGGCAAGGTTTACGGTGTCACCGCACTGCTTCTGGGATTGGTATACCTGGGCTATACCATCCGTTTTGCCCGCATTACACGTGCGCGCAGTATGGTCGAGTCAAAGATGTATGCGCGCGACCTGCTGAAGGTGAGCGTCATCTACCTGCCCGTGCTGCTCACCGTGCTCATGCTCAATGCGACAGGAAAGTAGTTTGTCTATGGCAATTGCAACTGAAACCGCACCTGCACGGAAAACAAATCCGGAGCAAACCCCGGAAAGCCAGCTGCAACCGATTTCGCTCGTCGAGCTGACCCACAACTATGGGAACAGGCTCGCGCTCGACAGGCTCACCTTCCAAGTGCGTCCCGCTGAAATCTTTGGCCTGCTCGGTCCGAATGGCAGCGGCAAAACCACACTCTTCCGCATTTTATCGACGCTGATGGTGCCTACCGGCGGCCACGCCTATCTGCAGGGGTTCGACGCCGCCCGCGAGCCGAACAAAGTGCGGCAGCAGATCGGCATTGTCTTTCAAGCGCGCAGCCTCGATATCAAGCTCACGGTTGCCGAGAATCTCAAGCACCAGGGGCATCTTTACGGATTGAAAGGCTCACAACTCAAGCAACGCATGCAGGAAGTGCTGTCGCGGGTAGGTCTGCTCGATCGCGCTAAAGATACAGTCGAAACGCTCTCCGGAGGCATGCAGCGCCGCGTGGAACTTGCCAAGGGCCTGATCCACTCGCCTTCTGTATTGCTGCTCGATGAGCCATCTACCGGTCTTGACCCTGGAGCGCGACGCGATGTGTGGCAATACCTGCGCATGCTTCGCGATGAAGAGCGCGTGACGGTGCTGGTGACCACGCACCTGATGGAGGAAGCGGAGCACTGCGACCGACTGGCGATTCTGAGCGAAGGAAAACTGGTGGCGTTGGGATCGCCCTACGAATTGAAATCCGAGATCGGCGGCGACATTGTCTCGTTTGAAACGGCAAACGAGACGGATGCCGAAGCCCTTGCCAAAAAAATAGCCAATCGTTTCATCATTTCGCCCTCGGTCCTAGGAAATACCGTTCGGCTGGAACGTGAACTCGGCCACAAGTTCGTAACGGAAGTGGTCGAGGCATTCCCTGGACTGGTCGAAGGCATCTCCGTCGCCAAGCCTAGCCTGGAGGACGTTTTCATTCAACGGACTGGCCATCGCTTCTGGACTGAGCCGAACACTGAAGCTCCGGACAGCAGAGCAAAGGAGCGCGCCTAACCATGGCTACCATCGCTGCAACCGCTCCCACACCGCGGATGAATCCTAGCCAGAACGTAGGCGTCTGGACACCTGCCTACACCCTCTGGCTGCGCGAGATCGTCCGCTTTTACCGCCAGAAAGCCCGTGTCGTGGGTGTGATCGCGTCACCGCTGCTCTTCTGGTTTGTTCTTGGCTCGGGATTCGCGCATAGCTTCCACGGTGGGGGCGCGGGTTCAGATCAATATCTCGGCTACTTCTTCCCGGGCGCCGTAGTGATGATCGTCCTCTTCACGGCGATCTTCAGCATGATGTCGCTCATTCAGGATCGCAATGAGGGATTTTTGCTGTCGGTGCTCGCTGCACCAGTCAGCCGTTCGGCGATCGTACTGGGGAAAGTGCTTGGCGGTGCAACGCTGGCAGCCATTCAGGGCATCGTCTTCCTCGTCTTTACGCCGCTGATCGGAGTGCACCCGACTCCTGCCGCTATCGCCATCAGCATCGCCGCCATCGTCATGATCAGCTTCGAGCTGACGGCGCTTGGCTTCGCGATTGCGTGGCCGATGGATTCGCCGCAAGCCTTCCATGCCATCGTAAACCTGATTCTGCTGCCACTGTGGATGCTCTCAGGCGCGCTCTTCCCTGCCAGCGGCGCGTCGGGATGGCTGCGCATTCTGATGCGGCTCAATCCGCTGACCTATGGGGTCGACGCACTGCGCAACGCGCTCTTCCCGGGTCAACCAACGGAGTTTTCTCTCGCCATCAATCTTGTCGTAACGGTTGCTTTCTGCGCGCTGACTTTCGCCGCATCCTGGGCCATCGTGAACCGCAGAACCAATAAGCCCGCAGCCTGAGGAAAAGAACCAGATGCCAGCTACGCAAACCACAAGCCGCGCACCCATTGCAACCATTGTTGGTATCAGCGCCGTCGCTACTCTATTTTTGCTTTGGCTGGTGTATGTACATCCACCCTCGCAGGAGTTTGCCACGCGTCTGCTCTTTTTGCCTGCGCTCAATGCCCTGTTTAATGCCATGAGTGCCACCGCGCTTGTTATAGGATTCTCCTACATCCGCAAGCGCAACATTGCCGCTCATCGCGCTTCGATGATCACGGCCTTCGTCTTCTCGTCTCTGTTTCTCGTCTGCTACATCACCAACCATGCACTGCATGGCGAGATGCGCTTTGCTGGCCACGGTCCGATTCGGACCGCATATCTCGCGCTGCTGATCAGCCATATACTGCTGTCTGTCATCGCGCTGCCCATGGTGCTGATCACGTTTTTCTTTTCATTAACTGGCCGGTTTCCGCAACATAAAAAAATTGCTCGCTTTACTTATCCCATTTGGTTGTATGTCTCCGTTACCGGAGTTATCGTGTACGCCATGCTGGCTGCGTGGCGCTAAGGAATAGCATGCCGCTTGTGACCGAACAATCACCGGAGCACCAGCCACTCTCGAAGAGCGATGAGAGTATGGGGCCGAATCTTGTCTCTGCGGAGCAAGGCGACGGCACGCGGCAACTGCTGCAATCTGGCGCAGGCACGCTGGCAGCGGGCATTTTCGCGGCGGCACTCACGCAGTTCGTCTTCGGGGGAATCGGCCCGCAAGGTCCGCACACCAATTCGGGCTGGCTCGCCCTGATCATCGCAATGATGTGCCTGCCCTTTGGTTTTCTGCTCTCTCTGCTGGGGGTGGCGAAGTGGTTTCGGAACCGGCGGCTCAAGGCAAAGTAAATATGCCTATCTGAGCCTGCAGGTTTGCTCTGCTACAATCCGGCCATCGCTAAAACTATGAAGACCAGACACGCCGCTGCCCTTCTGCTTGCTTCTACTCTACCGTTAGCTGCTCAAACCGCTGCAAAGACGCCTGCGAAAAAATCTCTTACCGCCCCCCTTGCCGTCCACAGCAATGCCATCGTGATCGACACACATGCTGACACTACCCAGCGGCTGGTTGATGAGAATTACGACCTTGCCGACGCCTTGAATGGCGGCAATCTGAATCTTGAGTCGGCAAAGAAAGGCAATCTTGGCGCAGAGTTTTTTTCGATCTGGGTCGAACCCGATCTTTACAAAGGCCAATATGCCCGTAGGACTCTGGAACTGATTGACGCGGTATACCAACAGGCCGCAAAGCACCCAGACCAGATGCGCATGGCCTACTCGGCCGAAGACATCGTCGCAGCGCATCGCGAACGCAAGCTGGCCGCATTGATGGGGATTGAAGGTGGACATTCCATCGAGGGCTCGCTGGCTCTGCTGCGCGACTATTATCGCCTCGGTGTGCGCTATATGACGCTGACCTGGACGAACTCG
>JABDHA010000047.1 GCA_013285705.1 Acidobacteriota bacterium | reverse complement strand
GAACGCCAAGTTCCACGAGCGCGAAGCGGAGATTGTCGCGCAGGCGGGCCGTCTGGGTATGGTCACCATCGCGACCAACATGGCAGGCCGCGGCACAGACATTCTTCTTGGCGGTAACGCTGAGTTTGTCGCGAAGCAGGATTTGGTCAAGAAGGGTGCAGCGCGCGCAATCAGCGTGGCCGAAGGCGCGCTCAATCCAATGGCAGCGCCGGGCATGTTCCGCTTCTACTACCAGGGACAGGAATTCGAGACAACACAGCAGGTCTGGGACCAGGCCTATGCTGCCTACGCGGCGAGCACGGCAAAAGAGCATGAGGCGGTGATTGCTGCAGGCGGCCTGCACATCCTTGGCACCGAGCGGCATGAGTCGCGGCGTATCGACAACCAGCTGCGCGGACGCGCAGGACGCCAGGGCGATCCGGGCGCATCGCGTTTCTATCTGTCGCTTGAAGACGACCTGATGCGCATCTTCGCCAAGGAGTGGGTTGGCACATTGCTCCAGCGCCTTGGCATGGAAGAGGGCGTGCCGATTGAATCACGCATGATCTCGAAGCGCATCGAAGCGGCACAGAAGGCTGTTGAGTCGCAGAACTTCGAAGCTCGTAAACACCTACTCGAATACGACGACGTGATGAACAAGCAGCGCGAGGCCGTCTATGGACTGCGTCACCAGCTGCTTGAAGGACTCGATCAGAAAGAGCTGATCGTCGAGGATTATGTCGCCAACATTCTGAGCCTGCTGCTCGATGAGTCGGCACCTGAGAAGCAGCACCCTGACCAGTGGGATTTGAATACGCTGAAGAGCAAGCTCATCTCGCATTTCGGACTGGATGCGGATGCCGAAGGCATCGCTCTGAACGAGATGACGCGCCACGAACTGGGCGAAACGCTCTTCGAGCGCTTGAAAGATCGCTACGAGGCGAAGGAACAGGTCATTGGCGACAAGGCCATGCGCTTCCACGAGCGCATGATCATGCTCAGCGTGCTCGACGGTTTATGGAAAGATCACCTGCTGAACATGGACCACCTGAAAGAAGGCATTGGTCTGCGCGGCTACGCCCAGCAGGATCCGCTGGTGGCCTACAAGAAGGAATCCTTCGACATGTTTGAGGAGATGATGGCGCGCTTCCAGGAAGACACCGTGCGCTATCTCTTCCTGATGCAGATTGTCGGGCCGGATGGCCAGCCGCTGGTGATCCCATCGCGTTCGCGTCCTGCGATTCCGGCAGCGCCTGCGGTTTCTTCGGCAGAAGCGAGCCTGGAGCATGGTCAATCCGCCGTGGCCGTCGCGGAACGGCCTGTAGTCCCGATTCCGACACGTCAGCCTTCGACGACGATTGACGAAATCGAGAAAGAGTTCGAGCGCAAGAAGCGGCGTGAGCTAGAACATGCGCGTATGGCCGGCAGCGCCAGCGCGGAAGCTCCGGCGCAGCGCAGAACGGGTGACAAGGTCGGCCGCAACGATCCTTGCCCCTGCGGATCGGGCAAGAAGTACAAGAAGTGCCATGGCGTGAACGAGGCTTAGAACAGTTTTCAAGATAGCGATAGATCAGCCGTCATTCTGACCCTTCAGGTCGTCAGAATGACGGCTTTCATTTTGATTTATCACTACACAGCGCCAATCGATAGCAAGCCTTTAGAATAGATTCATGCTGCTCGAAGGCATCTTCTCTGCTGTGACCACGCCGTTCTATCCGGACGGCCGCCTCTACCTCCGCAAGCTCGAACACAATATGGATCGCTATTCACGCACGCCCATTGCGGGCATTGTCGTGCTTGGCTCGACCGGCGAGGCGGTGATGCTCGGCGACGATGAGACGCGCGAGGTACTGCGTGTGGCACGCGAGGCTGCGGCTGCGGAAAAAGTCCTTCTCGCTGGAGTGACGCGTGAGAGCGCGCTGGAAACGCTGAAGCTGGCAGAGTTCGCCGCGACGCAGAATTACGATGCGGTGCTGGTGCGCACGCCGAACTACTACAGCCCGCAGATGCGCTCGCTCGAAATGCTGACCTATTTCCGCATGGTTGCCGACCGCTCACCGCTGCCGGTCGTGCTCTACAACATACCCAAGTTCACGCACTATGATCTGCCGGTGGAAGTGATTGCGGAGCTGGCGCAGCACCCGAACATCATCGGGCTCAAGGATTCGACCGGTAATATTGCGCAACTGGCGAAGGTTGTCGAGGCGACGCGCTCCGCACCGAAGCGCGCCATCGCTGTCACCAATGTTTTTGCGGCGTTCACCAATCGCATGCTGCTCGATCAACCGCTCGAGGCTTCTACATTCGTATCCGCCGAAACGCTTGGTGCAAAGGCCACGGCGATCGCTGTTCCTCCGCCAAAGCCGAAAGTTGCCACGCGCGTGAAAGAAGTTGGCTTCCAGGTACTGAGTGGCTCGGCCGACAATCTGCATGAAGCCTTAGGCGTGGGAGTGACGGGCGCGGTGCTGGCATTTGCCTCATGTGCTCCGCAGGCGTGCCAGGAAATCTACACGGCGTGGAAAGAGAACGATCCGAAGCTGGCCGCTGACAAGCAGCAGCGCATTATTGAAGCATCGCGCGCTGTGGTTGGAACGTACGGCATTCCCGGCGTGAAGTATGCGTGCGAGCTGAACGGCTACTACGGTGGGCGCCCGCGCGTGCCGCTGCTTCCGCTGAATGCAGAGGAGAAGGCGCATCTCACACAATTGATGATAGATGTGCGGCACTAAGCGCTGCTCATCACTTATTTTTATGTAAGTGAGCTACCGTTCAATCGGTGATACGCGCCACTCGCTGACGATATTGTCCATTGAGGTACGCAAGGCGCGGGTTTTAGCTGCGCGCTGTCTATAATAAAGAGTGAAAGATCACATCTTTCGACCTCCACTCGAAGGGAACTTCGCCCAATGGCGACAGGAGATGTTGCGCTAGGCCAGCAAGCCTCAAGCGCATCTGCACACGACGCTTCCAAGCGTGTAATCAACGACTTCAGCATCCAGGTAGCTACCGTCAATGGATCAGGATCGCAGTCCGCCAACAGCGTGCTGCTCAAGAGCATTTTCGGCATGGGAATTCCGGTCAGCGGCAAAAACCTCTTTCCGTCGAATATTGCAGGCCTGCCCACCTGGTATACCATTCGCGCCAGCAAGAACGGCTACGTCGCCCGCAAAAAAGAAATCGACATTCTGATTGCGATGAATGCGGAGACGGCGAAGGAAGATATTCTCTCGCTGCCAGCAGGCGCAGTCGCCATTTACGAAGAGGCGCAGAACCTCAAGCAGTATCGCGATGACGTTGCCTGTTATCCCGTTCCATTCGATAAGCTGACTGCTGCTGTATGTCCGGAAGCTCGTCTGCGCAAGCTGGTCAAGAACATGATTTACGTTGGCGTTGCGGCGCAGCTTCTGTCGTTTGACATGACGGCTGTCGAAGCCGCGCTCCGCCGCCAGTTTGCGAAGAAGCAGAAGGCCGCCGATCTGAACTGGGCTGCTGTGCAGGCTGGATACAACTATGCCGCTGAATCTTTGACCAAGCATGATCCGTATGTGCTTGAACGCATGCACGCGACCGAAGGCAAGATCATCATCGACGGCAACGCCGCTGCAGCGCTGGGCGCGATGTTCGCGGGCGTCACGGTGGTGACGTGGTATCCGATCACGCCGTCTTCGTCGGTCGTAGAACAGCTCATCGATTACCTGAAGAAATATCGCGTCGAGCCGGATGGCAAGGCGACGTTCGCTGTTGTGCAGGCTGAGGACGAGCTGGCTGCTGTCGGCATGGTGCTCGGCGCAGGCTGGTCAGGTGCACGCTCCATGACGGCGACCTCCGGTCCTGGCATCTCGCTCATGGCGGAATTCGCAGGCCTCGGCTACTTTGCTGAGCTGCCTGGCGTCATCTTCGACATTCAGCGAGTCGGCCCTTCTACCGGATTGCCCACGCGCACGGCGCAGGCCGATCTGCTCTCGATCGCTTATCTTTCGCACGGCGACACCAAGCACGTCATGCTGCTGCCCGGCAGCGTGAAGGAGTGCTACGAGTTCGCGATCGCAGCCTTCGATCTCTCCGAGCGGTTGCAGACTCCGGTCTTCGTTGTCAGCGATCTCGATCTCGGCATGAATAACTGGATGTCCGAGCCGTTCGATTATCCGGAGAAGCCGCTCGACCGCGGCAAAGTTCTGACTGCGGACGATCTGAAGCGCCTGGGCGAATTTGGCCGGTACAAGGATGTGGATGGCGATGCGATTCCATATCGCACGCTGCCTGGCACGGATCACCCGAAGGCTGCCTACTTCACGCGTGGCAGCGGGCACAATGAAAAGGCTCTCTACACGGAGCGTCCGGACGATTACCAGAACCTGATGGAGCGCCTGAACCGCAAGTTTGAGACGGCGCGCACACTTGTTCCGCACCCCATCGTCGTGCAGACAGGGAAGTCGAAGGTTGGCATCATCGCCTTCGGTACATCGGACTTCGCAGTGCTCGAAAGCCGCGATCAGCTCAAGAAGGAATACGGCGTCGAGACCGACTATCTTCGCATCCGCGCTTTCCCGTTCACGAAGGAAGTGCACGAGTTCGTTGCTTCACACGACCACGTTTACATCGTGGAGCAGAACCGCGATGCGCAGATGCTGAGCCTGCTGAAGCTCGATCTGCCTGCGGAAGATGCGGTGAAGCTGCGCTCCATCCGCCACTTCAACGGCTTGCCAATCGACGCGCGTTCCGTCACCGATGAGTTCGTGCTGCAGGAGGGAATTATCTAATGGCTACGACGACCGCAACACCCACTCCCGCGCCGAAAGTAAACCGCCTCGGGCTTCCGATTCTCGACTACCGTGGCGGCAAGACAACGCTCTGCGCCGGCTGTGGACATAACGCCATTTCCGAGCGCATCATCGACGCGTTGTATGAAATGGGCGTACAGCCTGAGCGCGTGATGAAGCTCTCCGGCATCGGCTGCTCGTCGAAGAGCCCAGCTTACTTCCTGTCGCGCGCACACAGCTTCAACAGCGTCCACGGACGTATGCCCTCGGTTGCTACGGGTGCGCTGCTTGGCAACAAGACGATGACAGCGCTCGGAGTCTCCGGCGACGGCGATACGGCTTCGATTGGCATGGGGCAGTTCGTACACCTGCTGCGCCGCAACCTGCCGCTCATCTACATCATTGAAGACAACGGCGTTTACGGTCTTACCAAGGGCCAGTTCTCGGCGACTGCCGATATCGGCTCGACGCTGAAGACCGGCGTCATCAACGATCTTCCGGCCATTGACACCTGCACGCTCGCCGTCCAACTGGGCGCGACTTTCGTGGGCCGCTCGTTTTCCGGTGATAAAAAGCAACTCCTGGCCATGTTGAAAGCGGCGCTCGCACACAAGGGAACGGTGATGCTCGATGTCATTTCGCCTTGCGTCACCTTCAACGATCACGAAGGCTCGACCAAGAGCTACAAGTACATGCAGGAGCACGAGGAAGCGATCAGCGAAGTGGGTTTCGTGCCGCACTTCGAGGACATCGCCATCGATTACGACGAAGGCTCGACGTACGACGTGACCATGCACGATGGCTCGCATATGCGTCTGCGCAAGCTGCATGAGGACTACAACCCCACCAGCCGCGTTACTGCTGTGAAGGCTCTGATGGAAGCGCACGAAAAGGGCGAAGTGCTTACAGGCGTCTTCTACATCGACACGCAGAAGCCGAGCTTTACCGAGATGCTGAACATGGTTGACGAGCCGCTGGCGACCCTGACTCAGGAGCGCACGCGCCCCTCAAAGCAGGTGCTCGACGAGATCATGGCAAAGCTGAGGTAGCGCTTTAACATTCGCAGCTATCTGCAGTGAAAAATGGAGCCGCACATCTAAAGATGTGCGGCTCTTTCTATGCTGCAATGATCAGGAATTAAAAACTAAATGCGCATCGCTCTTCTCTTCCTAAAGGTTGAATGTTGACGGGGAACGGCGCGCACCAATACAACGGCGGCTGAATATCAGTTGCTTGTCGGGGCTGATCTCACCATTTTTTCCGCACATTGACTGGCGGGTTGCAGAGTTTTCCTATAGTGGATTTTCCAGTATGAATCAAAGCTTTCATCCTAAAACGATCAGCACCGGCGTCGTGGTTCGTTTGCCCTAGTTGTCCATTCGCTAAGAACCGGCCCCGCACAGAACGGAGCTTTTGTTTTCCCGCCGCTAGTGGTACAACATATCCAAAGCATGCAAGCCTACGCCCAACCCGCCTCCTTCCGCTGCATGCACCGCTGTTGTTGTCGCTAGTCTCTCCTCGTCTTTCCTGAAAATCCCAATCACCATTGTCTTTTTGATCGGAGCACGTGTTTATGACTCCTCCCACAAAGAGTCGTCTTCTCTCTCTTGATAGCTGGGCTGTTTTGCTCTCGCTCGCTCTTGCCCTGCTCGTTCGTATCGGCATCCTCAAAACGGTGCCCTGGTAGGGCAGAAGGGACGCATATGGCAAGTTCTGCTGCACTTCCTCAGACGCACACAGCCGCGCGCTCGAATAGCATGGGCTTCTTTCGCCTCATTCCCGGAGTGCTTCTGCTCATCGCCGTCGGGTGTGCCGGCAAGTTCATCGAGCAGTTCATCGCGCACTACGGCAAGGCGCATCATCTTGTTTTGCCCAATATTGAGTATGTGCTCTGGGCCATTGTGATCGGCCTCGTTATCGCCAACACCGTGGGCGTGCCGGAGATTTTTCGTCCCGGCGTTGCCACCTACGAATTCTGGCTCAAGGCTGGAATCGTCCTGCTCGGTGCGCGCTTTATTCTTGGCGACATCCTGCGCCTGGGCGGCATCAGCCTCATTCTTGTCTTCATCGAATTGGCTTTGGCATTGACGTTCATGACCTACCTGGGGCGAGGTTTCAAACTCCCGCCTAAGCTCATCACGCTGCTGGCCGTTGGATCGTCGGTCTGCGGCGTCTCGGCCATTATCGCGACACAGGGAGCGATCGATGCCGACGAGGAAGACTCATCCTATGCGATCGCCGCGATTCTCGCTCTGGGCGCGATTTCACTCTTCGTCTTCCCGCTGGTTGGGCACGCTCTGCATCTGAGCGACCATGCCTACGGTCTATGGACTGGTCTCGCGGTCGATAATACGGCCGAGGCAACCGCTGCCGGCGCGATCTATTCCGACGCAGCAGGCAAATTCGCCGTCCTGGCCAAGACCTGCCGCAACGCGCTCATCGGCTTCGTCGTGCTCGGCTATGCGATCTACTGGGCATCAAAGGGGCAGGCTGCGGAAATCACCAACAAGGGCGCATTCCTCTGGAAGAAATTTCCGAAGTTTGTGCTCGGCTTCCTGCTCATCTCGCTGCTTGCGACTATCGGCTTCTTCACCAAACCCCAGCTGGGGACGCTGGGCAACCTGTCGCGCTGGGCCTTCCTGCTCACCTTTGCCGGCGTGGGGCTGCGTACCAGCTTCCGCGAGCTGGGCAAGCAGGGTGTCCGGCCATTTATTGTCGGCGCAGTGGGAGAAGTGGCGATAGCTCTCATCACACTTGGACTCGTCGTAGGAGCGGATCGCCTATTTCATTTGTAGGTAGAAAGAATCAGCTATTCCCGTAGACAGGCAAAGCCGCGCCATGAACTACCGCTGCTTCGTCGCTACACAGGAAAAGAATGACGCGGGCAATCTCTTCCGGCTTCGGCCACTTGCTGAAATCCGCGTCCGGCATTGCCTCACGGTTCGCCTTCGTATCGATAATGCTCGGGAGAATCGAATTCACGCGAACTCCCGTGCCCTTCAGATCGGCAGCGAGCGAATCCATGAGTGCCACTGCCGCTGCTTTCGAAGACGCATACGCCGATGCGCCCGCAGCGTGATCGACCGCAGCCTTCGCCGCAACATTGACGATCGCTCCGTGTCCCTGCTTCAGCATTGCTGGCACGGCTGCGCGCGACAAAGCAAAGCCAGAGCGCAGGTTCAATTGCAGCATCCGGTCGAAGACTTTCGCATCCATCTCCCACAGCTTTAAGCCGCCGGCATAGCCGCCCACAGTATTTACCAGAACATCGAGCCTGCCATGCTTTGCCAGCACACCATCCGCAAACATACGGACGGCTGCTTCGTCGGTCACGTCAATGCTTTGTCCTTCGAGTCTTGCGGCATGCTCAGAAGCCGCGGCCTTCAGGTCATCGAATTCTTTCTGATCGAAATACGGAACGGCCACACGTGCGCCTTCCGCAAGAAAGGCCACGGTCACAGCGCGACCAAGTCCTCCTGTGCCTCCGCTGACCAATGCCAGTTTGCCGGAAAACCTCTGGTCCACTGTTCCCTCCAGGCCGAACTGCTACAGCCGTCTGCCTTCTTTCCTCCAATGTAATTGGTTGCCGGCAGATTGTCTGTGCGAAGCTCGCTTGGTGGAGGAACTAAAAGCCTTTGTGCATGAAGAACTCGCTGAACAGGTTCAGCAGGCCATCCGCAGCGAAGTTGAAGCCGATCGTCTTCGCCAGTACACGATTGCTCTCGAGTTCCGGCACGCCGAGCTTTGGATAATAGAGCTCTTTGGCGACAAATGCCGCGCCGACGGTTCCGGCGAGTATCGGCAGGTTGACCATCTTGCGGCCCGAATCCATGTGGCCTATTGCGACGCTGGTAAGAGCATTGCCCATGCGTGAGCCGGCGGAGTGTCCGGGACCGAGCGGGATGTAGCGCGGGTCCATGCCGAGGACAATGGGCACCGCCAGGTTTGCCAGAAACTGCTGCGTCTCCGATTCGCTAAATCCGCCGATCAAACGGCGTTCGTGGTAGCGCACGTCGTCTTCCAGATTGTCGCGCCATGCCTGAATATCTTCGCCGTACTGCACAAAGATTGCGTCGAAGACGAGCGCCTGCTCCTGGGTTGTAATGTTCGGCACTGCGGGCTGCTCCGGCTGATCGGGAATATTCGGAATCCCGGCCATCAGCGCGCCCTGGATAAAGTTGCGCAATCCCCAGGTGCTGCGCACCCAGTAAAAGAATTTCCCACCGGCGGAGAGCGGGTAATACGAATCCTGGGTCGCGATGCCCTGCGACGAGTACATCTCGATATCGGGCTTGATGGAGGAGCGCACCAGCTCACGGCCTACGTTGGTCGCCAGGTCGCCGGCGAGGCTGTAGCCAATATAGTGGCTGACGAACCGCCCCGTATTCAGCTGCGGAACATCGAACTCCTTCGCGTAGACGGCTTTGCCAATGTACGCCGCAGCGATGGTGCCGCCGATCTTCGAATAGTTCGGAACCAGATGACCGCTGTCGCTGCGCGTTACGGCAATGGCGCTTACCGCATGCCACATGCGCTCGCCGAAGGAGCCATCGATATAGGCTGGGACATAGCGGGGGTCCTGATGCAGCGCGACGGGAAGGACGAAGTCGCTGAGCAACTGCCGCGTTTCGGCTGTAGCGAAGCCGACAGCGAAGCGGCGTCCGCGATAGCGCAGCTCATCTTCGCTGGAGCGGCGCCAGGCGTCCATACCGTCGCCATAGGCGTCCATGGCGTTGGCGTAGTTCTGTACGCCGTCGATGGTAACGGCCGCCGGAGGCTGCGGCTGCTCGGGAGCCGAGGGGAGGTTGGGAATCCCGGCCAGGAAGCCCGCTTCAAGAAAATTTCGGAAGGAACCCGTGCTCCGCAGATAGTAGTCCATCTTCATGCCCCAGGTAAGCGTGGTGATAGGCATGGCCGGACGATAAGAGCGCGGAAGATTCGGTGAATTGGCCGCCGGTGCAGCAGGGGCTATCGCAGCTGGTGTGCCTACGAAACTGGCTGATGGTGCTGACGGCAAACTGTCATCCACTGCCTGTGCAGACTGTCCACGAGCCCGGTAGTACACACATAGCAGGATGAGGAACAGAAATGTGCGTTTCATCCTGAGCATCCTTTTAACTTTTGTTGGGAATATCGGCGAGCTGATAATTTAGGCTAGCCAGAAGCTGATCGTAACGCAACCTAAAAGTTACTTTGTGATGTTACTTTAGAGTTAATTTTCACCCGTTTTTGGGTGAATGAGGTAAGCAGCCGGGTCTGCCAGGCGTTAAAATAGCGCTCTTTTGGCCTGTATTTGAACAAAATTTGTCGAAATTCCAAGTAGGATCGCGCAGGGAGAGGATTCCTGACATGTCACGCAAAGTGGATCTCTACGATAGTGCGTACGAAAATTATGAGTCGGCTATCTACCGCCAGGTGCGCATCGAGACCTACGGCGAGGATTTTGGGCAAACAAGCTGGGTGACAACGGAAGAATCGAATGCAATCCCCCAACTGCTGGGTCTGAAATCCGATTCGTTTGTGCTAGAACTGGGGTGCGGTTCGGGCGGATATGCGGTACACCTTGCAGAAAAAGTGGGCTGCCGGCTCATCGGGCTGGACATGAACGAATCGGGAGTTCGCACTGCGAACCAGCTTGCGGCGGCAAGAGGTCTCGCTTCCCAGGTGCGTTTTGAGCGGTGCGATGCCTCGAAGAATCTACCTTTCGACAACAACACCTTCGATGCTGTGTTCTCGAATGACGTACTGTGCCATCTCCCAGGACGCCCCGAGGTGTTGGTCGAGATGTTTCGCATACTAAAGCCTGGCGGACGGATGCTGTTCAGTGATGCGCTGGTCATTGGCGGAATGGTTTCCCACGAAGAGATCGCCACCCGTAGCTCGATCGGCTTTTACGTGTACAGCCCACCCGGAGAGAATGAACGGCTCATGGAGCGAGCGAAGTTTTGCCACATCCGCGTAAAAGACACAACCGAGAGCGCGGCTCGGATCGCGAAGCAGTGGTATCACGCACGGGAGAAAAGGAAAGAGGAACTGGTCGCAGCGGAAGGCGATACCAACTTCGAGGGGCTGCAGCGGTTCCTCTCCTGTGTACATATCTTGACGAGCGAAAAGCGTCTGCTGCGGTATCTGTACGTTGCGAGTAAGGAGCCACGAGAGAATCTCACTCCGTGATTGCATGCCACGATGTGAGCAAAGCAAAAGCCCGCGCGAAGCGGGGCTTTTGTGGTTTTGTGCCGAAGGCGCGTGTGCCTGGACGGCCCAGTCCTTAGTACATGCCTTCCAATGCCGCCGCCGTGGCCGCCTGCAGGTGCAGCAGTCTTCGGCTACCGTCGAATCGCCATTGCTGAATACTGGCTATCAAGAATTATCGGCACAGCATAGATAGAAACGTGCTGCAGGTCTTCGCGTTGTTGGTTCGGTTCCTTATGGTCGGGCTGCGCGATGAAGTAGCGAATTACGACGGGACAGGTACGCGATCCGCTGTACGTATTAGCTTTCCATCCTGAGACAAAATTCATTGCACTCTGTCGCAACATGAGTGGACCACTGACTATTTTTTGAACTTTCTAGAGTGCCGTCTTTACGAAAGGTTGTGAGCATAATTACAGTGCCTTGCACCCCTGCTGCTTTGGCTATTGGTGGATAAACGAGAGCAACACTTTCCGTGACCGAGGAAAAGCCACCACAACTCTGTGCTTGGATGAAAGGCGCTGTAAGAAAAAGAAATGCAATACCAACAAAGGGTGAGCGCATTAGTTTTTCCTTAATCTCGAGTTTTTACCCAAGTATGAGTATGCACACCGTAGATTGAATTCGTGAAGTAGGGGGCAGAAATTATCGTAACGATGAAAAGCAAAAGCCCCGCGCGAGGCGGGGCTTTTGTGGTTTTGCGCCGGAGGCGCGTGTGCCTGGACGGCCAGTCCTAGTACATGCCTTCCATGCCGCCGCCGTGGCCGCCTGCAGGTGCAGCAGCCTTCGGCTCCGGAATTTCGGAGACCATGGCTTCGGTGGTCAGCATCAGTCCGGCGATGGAGGCCGCATTCTGCAGGGCAGTGCGGGTTACCTTCGTCGGGTCGATGACGCCGGCCTTGACCAGGTCTTCGTACTCGTTGGTTCCGGCGTTGTAGCCGTAGTTCGAGTCCTTGGACTCGTGGATCTTACCCACGACCACGGCACCCTCTTCACCGGCATTGCCGACGATCTGGCGCAGCGGCTCTTCGATGGCGCGACGGACGATCTGTGCACCGATCTTCTCATCGCCGTGCAGCGTCTTGACGAGCTCGTCCACATCCTTTGCCGAGCGAACCAGAGCCACACCACCACCCGGGACGATGCCTTCTTCGACAGCAGCGCGGGTTGCGTGCATGGCGTCTTCGACGCGAGCTTTCTTCTCCTTCATCTCGGTTTCGGTAGCTGCACCGACCTTGATGACGGCGACGCCGCCGACCAGCTTGGCAAGACGCTCCTGGAGCTTCTCGCGGTCGTAGTCGGAGGTGGTCTTTTCCACCTGGCTGCGAATTTCCTTCACGCGGCCTTCGATTGCCTTGGACTCGCCACGGCCTTCAACGATCGTGGTGTTGTCCTTGTCGATGGTGATGCGCTTGGCACGGCCCAGGTCTTCGACCTTGACGTTCTCGAGCTTGATGCCGAGATCTTCGGTGATGGCGTTGCCGCCGGTGAGGATCGCGATATCGCCGAGCATGGCCTTGCGACGGTCGCCGAAGCCAGGAGCCTTGACGGCAGCGACGTTCAGCGTGCCGCGCAGCTTGTTGACCACGAGGGTCGCGAGCGCTTCGCCGTCGACATCTTCTGCGATGATGACGAGGGGCTTACCCTGACGGGCCACCTGCTCGAGCAGCGGAAGCAGATCCTTCATCGAGCTGATCTTCTTCTCATAGATCAGGATGTAGGGATCTTCGAGCACCGATTCCATGCGGTCCGGATCGGTGACGAAGTAGGGGCTCAGGTAGCCGCGGTCGAACTGCATGCCTTCGACGACTTCCAGCATCGTTTCGAGCGTCTTCGACTCTTCGACCGTGATGACGCCGTCCTTGCCGACCTTCTTCATCGCCTCGGCAATGATGTTGCCGATGGTCGAATCAGAGTTGGCCGAGATGGTGCCGACCTGGGCAATCATGTCGCCGGAAACCGGCTTTGAGAACTTCGAGAGAGCGCCGCCCGTGACAACGCCATTCTCGTCGCGCTTGCCGTTGATGACTTCAACAGCCTTGTCGATGCCGCGCTTCAGCGCCATCGGGTTCGCTCCGGCGGCAACCGTCTTCACACCTTCGCGATAGATGGCCTGGGCGAGAACCGTGGCAGTGGTGGTGCCGTCACCGGCAACATCGGAGGTCTTCGATGCAACTTCGCGCACCATCTGTGCGCCCATGTTTTCGAGCGCGTTGCTCAACTCGATTTCCTTGGCTACGGTCACGCCGTCCTTGGTGATGGTCGGCGAACCAAACTTCTTCTCGATGACGACGTTGCGGCCCTTGGGACCGAGCGTCACCTTTACTGCGTCAGCCAGAGTATTCACGCCGCGCAGAATTGCCTGGCGGGAATCTTCTCCGTGCAGAATTTGCTTTGCCATTTCTAATTCTCCTTACAATCGCGGAGCCGATCGCTCCACATTTGATACCTGAAGGTTTTGCGGCGAAGCCGCGTGTGCCTGAACGGTGAGTTCTACTTCTTGAGGATGCCGAGGACTTCTTCCTCACGCATGATGAGGAATTCTTCGCCATCGATCTTGATTTCGGTGCCGGAATACTTGCCGAAGAGAATGCGGTCGCCAGACTTCACATCGAGCGGAAAGGTCTTGCCTTCGTCGTTTGACTTGCCCTTGCCGACGGCGATCACTTCGCCTTCCTGGGGCTTTTCCTTGGCTGAGTCGGGGATGATGATGCCGCCACGGACGGTCTCGCCCTCGTCTACGCGGCGGACCAGGATGCGGTCATGCAACGGAGTAAAGGTAGTGGCTACGGTAGCAGTTGCCATTGCGGTGCTTCTCCTTCGCGCGAGGGCCAGCCTCGCGGTTTTGAATGCTGAAATGTAGGAAATTTCTGACTGCAACAATTTATTGAGGAGATCGGGTGGCCCGGAAGGGTGTACTCCCCCAGGCTTTAGCACTTTCACTCTTCGATTGCTAATGTAGGGAACCCGATACACGTTTGTCAAGCAGTCAGGGGAAATATATGAGTGTGTCGCGCTCATATATTGCAGGAATGTTACAGCTTTGAGGAGTCGAAAGCCGTGCCAGGACGTCTAATTAAGTGTGCAAAAAAAAATCGATTCAAGATGGTGTACTTACGTCGTATTTCGTTTCGTATAACGCGATTTTTCTATTGATTTTTGGATAAAAAATACCTAAAATTAAAGAGTTTGTGACTTCCCGGCGAGGCCTGCTGTTACGTTAGGTTCCCCTTGCTTTCGCCGGAATCTTTGCACGTCACCTTACTTGCTAGGGGTAAATAAGAAAAATGGCAAAACGTCGTGGCAATCCAAACTGGGGCAAGCCGGAGCCCATCGGTCCGGTCGTCCCTACTGTAACTTCCTTCGAACAAGTGGTGAAGGAATATAAGCTTACACCGGATCAGTACATCCGTTCCACGCGCTTGCGCGAGTGGGCTCGCCGCAACCGCAACTCGAAGTACATTCCTGAGGCGCTGCTGGAAGCCTGGGGCTTCGAGATCGAGTCGACCTTGTAAGCTGGTGTCGAGAGTTTTCTACAGCAACGCCGCCCATTCGGGCGGCGTTGCTGTTTTCTGAGCACCTGACAGGCAATCTACCTGCGTTCAGCAGGCTCGCAAAATCCCGAGAATAAAGCCCATCATGGCGACGGTGAGCGTCACAATGCGCCAGATGTGAAGCGTGTACCACTTGTGCTCCTGCTGCCATCCTGCTTGTTCTGAGTTGTACAGCGGCTTCATCACAATTTCTTTTGACAGGTGTCATGATTAGTATCACAATGTGATTCTAATGGGTGACGACAACGCTCATAGCGGCGACGGCAAAGGAGAGAGTTCAAGATGATCGCAACACGGATACAGAGAGCGGTATGCATGACGGCTGTCATGTTTTTCGTCCTTTCAGAGGCGGTCTCCTCGCACGCCGATTCTGCAAAGAGCCAGCTTGTCAGCCGGGAGATCCAGTCGAAGAACTTTGCCGGGAACAAAATCGGCACCAGTCCGGTGAGGAAGATGGTGGTCTATCTCCCAGCAGGATATGAAGACTCGAAGCAGCGTTATCCGGTGATCTACTTTTTTCCTGACGCTTTTGGAAGCTACCGCGATATTTTCGACCACAAAGACACGCAAAGCCTCTTCGACCGGGCGATCGCGGCTGGAGTGATCGACAAGTTCATCCTGGTCGCGGTGGATATGAACACCTCAGTGGGAAGTTCCTGGTGCGTCAATTCGTCGGCGAGCGGGAACTGGGAGGATTTCATCGTCCAGGAACTGGTGCCTGACATCGACGCGAACTTCAAGACGCTGCCTCGCCGCGACTCACGCGGAGTCAGTGGAGAATTCATGGGAGGGTATTGCGCGATTCGTTTTGGCATGGTGCATCCGGAGGTTTTCAGCGCTGTGTATGGTCTGCATCCGGTGGGAACCGGGTCCGGGATCAAAGTCCTGGCTTCGTTGCCCAATTGGGATCTTATGGCGAATGCCAAATCCCTCGACGATGTGAAGAAGGACGGCTACTCCCAGATTTTCACTGCCATCTTTCAGGCCCATCTGCCCAATCCCGACAAGCCGCCGCTCTACATCGACCTGGTAGCTCACAAGGATGGAGACAAACTCATCGTCGATACCAAGCTCACCGAACGCCTGCGCACCAATTTCTTTCTGGAAGAGATGATTCCTCAATATGCCGACAACCTGAAATCCCTGCGGGGATTCAAATTCGACTGGGGGCGCAGCGACCTGAATCAGGACCATGTGTATTCCAACCAGGCTTTCACCCACAAGCTGAATGAGTTCGGGATTGCTCACGAAGCGGAAGAGTACAACGGGACCTGGGGCGAACGGAACTGGGTCGAGGACGGTCGGGTCTATACCGAGGTGCTGCCATTCTTTGAGAGGCATCTGGTCTTCGACACGAACAGCAAGTGAGGGGTGATCGTCTCACTTGGGTCAGCGAGTCGATAGTAATGCGATTTATGTTAACGTACACACTCTCTAAGCACTTCAATCGATCTTCTGTCTGCCCTGCCCATCTCTCATCCGCCGGTGTCAAAGAAAACTCTTTGTTACGCGATGAAATTTAGATAAATCCCTCTGTGCATTCTTTTTCTTGACAGACGTAAAAATGGGGCTCTACCTTCAATGTGCTTTGCGAGGCAAGGCGTAAAAATGTGTACGTTACCGGACAAGTCCGGAATTTGCCCATCCTGAACACTGAAGTGGACAACCAATACGGAGCCCCCCAATGACAACTCCTATTCGCGACCGCAGCGCTGGACGATCCTTGCGTCAGCGCCTGACCCTCAAGCATGTTCTTCCGCTGCTCCTGACTGGCGGGTGTCTTTTTGCACATGCGCAGGTAAATGATGTCGGGCAGAAGCCCTATCTCGGCTGGAGCAGCTTCAGCGAGCAGACGATCAACGGCAGCTTTCTCACGCAGGCCAACATCAGCACGCAATCCGACGCCCTTGCGAGCTCCGGCATTCAGGCTCACGGCTTTCGCTACATCAATATTGACTCGGGTTGGATGGGGAGCTTCGATGGGAATGGAAGGCCGATTCCGAACACCACAACCTTTCCTGATATCAAGGCATTGATCGATCACATTCATCAGAACGGGCAGAAGGCCGGTATTTACTGGATTCCGGGTGTCGAGCAGCCCGCCGTCCAGGCAAACTATCCGATTCTGGGAACGCAGTATCACATTCAGGACATCCTTACTGTTCCCTACACGGCGGGTAATGCCTTCGGCGGTCCTGGGACTTCGCCATATCACTACAAGATCGACTTCACGAAACCCGGCGCGCAGGAGTACATGAATTCCGTTGTCGCGCTGTTTGCTTCGTGGGGCGTCGATTTCATCAAGCTCGATGGTGTCACTCCGGGCTCGTATAGCGATGGCCTGGCTATCGACAACCGGCTTGATGTCGCCGCATGGTCCAAGGCAATTGCCGCAAGCGGACGACCGATCTGGCTGACGATTTCATGGGCCATCGATCAGGATTATCTTGCCGACTTCCAGCCTTATCAGAATGCGCGCCGCATCGAGGACGATATTGAGTGCGAAGGCCGCTGTGCGACGCTCACCGATTGGCAGCGCATCTATCAACGCTTTCGCGACCTTCCCGGATGGCAGAACTCGGCGAGCCCTTCGCTGGGATGGAATGATATGGACTCGCTCGACATTGGTGACGGCACGCTCGACGGCCTGACCAACAATGAGAAGCGCACGGCAGTCTCGCTCTGGGCTATGGCCAATGCACCGATGTATCTTGGCGGCGATCTGACCCAGATCGACAGCTTTGGCAAGCAGCTTGTCAGCAATGACGAAGTGGTCGCCGTCAATCAGTCCGCCAAACCGGCAAAACAGGTTCTGGGCGGAGACTTGCCTGTCTGGGTTTCAAGCCTCGGCAACCATACGTATTACGTAGCGCTCTTTAACCTGAACGCCACGCCATCGGTTGTGCATCTCCCCTGGAATCTCCTCGGCGTCACTGGAGCGCTGCAGATGCGCGATCTGTGGAGTCACCAGAACCTGGGGCCATCTGCGCTTACCTACTCGACGGTTCTGCAAGGACACGATGTGCGCCTGCTGAAGGTTGTCACCTTTGGACAGAGTGCGCCCATGCCTTCTACCAGCTATGAGGCGGAGTCAGCCATTCTTGGCGGATCTGCTGTGATCGCCGACTGCACGCCCTGCTCCGGTGGAGAAAAGGTCGGTGGTTTGGGACTCGGGGCGAACAACAATGTGACCTTCAATAACGTCTACGTCCGGCGCGCCGGGGTCTACCTGATGCAGGTCGATTCCATGACGCAGGGGCTGCGCTCGTATCTCTATAACGTGAATGGCGGCCCATTCCATACGCTTAACTCCGGCGGAGGCAGCTTCTTTATTCCTGCCAGCACAATTGTTCCTGTGCAATTGCAGAAGGGCGTGAACACGATCCAGTTCGGAAACCCCACCAGCTATCCGCCGGATCTTGACCGCATCGTCATCCGCGGGAATGGTGATGCTCCTGCGCCATTGGCGACTGTCTATGAAGCAGAAGCAGCCACACTCAGCGGTACGGTGACTGCGGGTTTCAGCAACTATTCCTCAGGACTGTCGAAGGCTGGCAACATCGGTGGCGGCGCGGGCAATGCTGTTACTTTCTCCAACGTCACGGTGCCGTCCAACGGTGTGTATCAGCTTGAAGTCGATTACGCCACCAGCGGACCGCGCTCCTATTTCCTCACGATCAATGATGGAACTGCGCAGGAGCTCGATCTGAATGGCAGCACGTTCAATGAGCCGACCTACACCGTCCTCAACGTATCGCTGCACGCAGGGACGAATACACTTCGCTTCGATAACTCGACGGGCTATGCGCCCGATCTCGATCGCATTGTTGTGGCTCCCACAATCATCGGGAACCACTGAAACTCGGGTAGGGAAGGATACTTTGGCCCATCCGGCCAAAGTATCCTTCCAGTTTCCACTCCTGCGGACGTTGCCTCAGTCGCGAATCGAACGAATCACTCTCGCCGGATTTCCTCCGACAAGGGTATTTGGGGGAACGTCCCTGGTGACTACCGAACCCGCCGCGACGACCGATTTCTCGCCTACTGTTACGCCACCGATGATGGTCGCGCCGGCTGCGATCCAGACGTTTCTCTCAATCACGATGGGCTTTCCGATGGTGGCAGCGCGTCGCTCGGAAGGTTCAAGGGGATGGGCCGCAGTGATGATGCTCACGTTCGGGCCGATCATCACATCGTCCGCGATGTCGAGTCCGCCAAGGTCATAGAAAGTGCAGTTCTGATTGACGAAGACGTTATGCCCGACGCGGATTTCGTCTCCACCGGCAGTAAAAAATGGAGGGATCAGCAAAAAGCTCTCGTCCACCTTTTTACCGATCAGTTCGCTGAACAAGGCCCGAATTTCGTCCGCATCGTTGAACGTCAAGCGGTTCAGTCTAACGGTGATCGCATCGCTCGTTTGACGTTTGCCAACATGGCCGCTGATTCCGGAGTCCGGCGGTGAATTATCCTGGTGCGATCGGCATTCGCCATTCGTTATTTTCCCTCGGGCTACAGTTAAGGGTGTGTTTCGACGTCACCACCGGGAACTGTCGTCCTTCGGAACCAGGAACGTCCGTTGGCTCGGAACACCATTGACTGTCGCTCCAGCATGGCTAAAGGAGGGTGAATGCGCAAGGAAATCAGCAGGGAAGTTGAGCACAGGTTTGGACGCGTCGTTTAAAGACGCAATCTGCTCAGGTGTGAGTGTGAGATCGAGCGCCTTCAGATTTGCGTCCAGTTGCTCAAGCGTGCGAGCACCAAAAATCGTAGAGCGGACGCCCGATTGAGCCTTCAGCCACGCAAGCGCCACGGTAGACGAACTGGTGTTGCACTCCGTGGCAACCTTGCCGACCGCATCGATAATGTCGTACTGCTTTTCGGTGAGGGCTCCGACGCGTGTGCCTCTTAAGCCCGGCATCTTCACGCCATTTGCCCGCGTGTATTTACCCGACAAAGCGCCGCCCTTCAGCGGTCCCCACGGCAGCACACCGAGACCCAGCTCTTCTGCCATTGGAACCAGCTCTCCTTCCACTGTTCGTTCCATGAGCGAATATTCGATCTGCAGCGCAATGAGGGGATTCCAGCCGCGGAAGTGAGCCATCACCTGCGCCTGTGCCACCTTCCACGCCGGAGCGTCAGAGATGCCGATGTAGCGCACTTTGCCCGACTTCACCAGATCGTCTAGCGCGCTCATCGTCTCTTCGATAGGCGTAAAGCGGTCCCAGTTATGCAGGTAGTACAAATCGATGTAGTCTGTCTGCAGGCGCCGCAGCGATTCTTCGCACTGCGCTACGATGGCCTTCCTTCCACCTCCGCCGCCGTTTGGATCACCGGCGAAGAGGCTGCAGAAGAACTTGGTCGCGATGACTGCACGGTCGCGCTTGCCTTTGCCCTGATGGAAGAAGTCGCCGATGATCTTTTCCGAGTGGCCGCTGGTATAGATGTTGGCCGTATCGATGAAGTTCCCACCCTGTTCCAGGTAGTGCGCAAGGATTGCTTCGGAGTCCGTCACACTCGCTCCGAAGCCTCCGCCGAGGTCTTCGCCAAAGGTCATGGCTCCGAGGCAAAAGGGGCTAACGCGCAGACCGGACCGGCCTAGTGTTACGTACGAATTGAGTGGCATGGGGGTATTGCTCCTTTTCTGATTTGAGTGTCTGGTGATGTAGTTGCGCCATCTTCGGTCGCCTGCTCGAGGCTACATCACCACGGGAGCGGTCCGGCTGAGTTCGAGAACGTGCCAGTGGGGCCATCCGGGCCGAGCAGCGCGAGACGCACTGGCTCGCGGGCGCCCTCTTCGACTGTCTGCGTGCCCGCGTAGTTGTTGAGGTTCGTCTTGGTGAAGCCCGGGCAGGCGGCGTTGACCTTGATGCCCGTCGACTCGAGTTCGATCGCCATGGCAAGCGTTATGGCGTTGAGAGCCGTCTTGGACGCAGGATAGACGGGGCCAAAGATCGAGCGCCAAGGGTAGGCCGGGTCCGAGCTCCGCGTCAGCGAGCCAACACCGCTCGACACGTTGACGATGCGGGCTGCCGGCGCCTCGCGCAGGAGCGGCAGCATCGCCTGGGTAACGGCGAGGACGCCGAAGACGTTGGTCTCCCACACCGCGCGCATTTCATCGAGGGAGACATTGCTGGGACGGGTCGACTTAGAGTATTCCTCGACGGACTCGTTCGTCCGCAGTCGCGTATTCGAGATGGCCGCGTTGTTGACGAGCACGTCGAGACGGCCAAGCTCGTTGCGGATGCGCTTTGCTGCGGCGGTGATCGAAGCCTGATCCGTCACGTCGAGCTGGAGAGCGCGTGCGTCCGATCCAACTTCGCTGGCCGCAGCCTCGCCGCGCTCGAGATTGCGCGACCCGACCAGCACGGTGAAGCCGTGTGTCACGAGATCCTTTGCGATCTGAAGACCGATTCCTTGATTTGCCCCGGTGACCAGGGCGACAGGTTTGTTCTGCATAGTACGCTCCTCCACGATGCGCGGCTGACGTCCCTGATATGCTTTAGATGCAGCCGGAACCATGTTCCAGATAATAATCGGAACATTGTTCCGTTTGCAACTGTTTGCCCGTGAAAAAACGAGTTACAGCACGAACCCACGACCGGGAGCCTGAAGAGGGCAAGCCTCGCCGCATGCGTGCCGACGCGCAGCGCAAGATGGCTTCACTGCTCCAGTCGGCGATGGAGGTCTTTCGAACGTCAGGAGTCGACGCTCCGGTCCGCGAGATTGCGGAAAAGGCGGGGGTCGGTCTGGGAACGGTGTACCGGCATTTTCCGCAGCGCTCGGATCTCATCGTGGCCGTATTTAAGAATCAGATAGATGCCTGCGCGGATGCGGCCTCTGACATAGCGAGCAAGTACGAGCCTGGTGAGGCATTGGCTCGCTGGATGCAACGCTACGTGGACTTCATTGGTACGAAGCGAGGGCTCGCAGCAGCGCTGCACTCCGGTGACCCGGCTTACAGCGCTCTGCCGGTTTACTTCAACAAACGCCTGCGGCCAGCACTCAAAACTTTGCTGGATGCGGCCGTTGCAGCGAGAGTCGTGCGCCCAGGGATTGAAGCCGACGATTTGCTGCGTGCAGTCGCGACCCTCTGCCACGGACCTCACGGCCAGGAGCCCGTCTATGCGCGAAGAATGGTCGAACTGCTGGTGGATGGTCTGCGCTATGGAGCGGGCAGGGAATCGACAGGGCCCTAAATCCCAACGTAGACGCTGTCGTTAGAGAACGGGCTAATTTGGGAAGGAAGGGCTCGTTCTGGTCGAAGAATCCCGTATTCTTGTGTACGGCAATAGAGATGGCAAGTCTTGTAGAATGCTAACTGAAGCGTAAACTGCTGATTCTAAAACAATCCCGCCAAAAATGCGCGGCTAAATAACTGAAAAGAAACGATCTCTGTGCAGAATGAAGGGCGGGTTACCGTCCACGGTGAGATCGACCATCGAATGAAAGTCTTCATCACAGGTTCCACCGGATTTGTCGGGAGTCACGTCGCCAGCGTCCTTGCCAGCCAGGGAGCGGATCTTCGCCTTCTCGTCCGCAAGACCAGCAACCTTTCGAACCTTGCCGGGATGCCCGCGCCCTCGGCGTTGACTACTATCACCGGAGATTTGCTCGATCCTGAATCACTCCGGTTGGGTATTCGCGGCTGCGACTTTGTTTTCCATGTCGCTGCAGACTATCGCCTGTGGGTGCGCGATCCGAAGCAGATGTATGCCGTCAACGTCGATGGCACCCGCGAATTGCTCCGCATTGCCCGCGAGGAGGGCGTTCGCCGCGTCATCTATACCTCGAGCGTGGCGACCATGGGATTCAAGAGCGACGGGAGTATCGTCGACGAGAACACGCCGGTGTCGCTTGCCGATATGATCGGCCACTACAAGCGCTCGAAGTTCCTCGCCGAGCAGGAAGCGCTCAAAGCCGCCTACGACGGACAGGAGGTTATGGTGCTGAACCCGACCACCCCTATCGGTCCCGGCGACGTAAAACCTACCCCGACCGGCCGCATCGTCGTCGACTTCCTCAATCGCAAGTTTCCCGCGTACGTCGATACCGGACTCAATCTTGTGGATGTAGAAGAGGTTGCGCGCGCTCATGTGGCTGCGGTCGATCACGGCACGCCGGGTGAGCGCTACATCCTGGGCGGCGAAAACCTGACGCTGAAGCAGATCCTCGACAAGATGTCCGCCATCACCGGCCTGCCTTCGCCCACGACGAAGGTGCCGCACGCGGTGGCGATGGCCTTTGCTCTCTTCGACGAAACCATCACCGGACGTATGCTGGGCAAAGAACCGCGTGCGACCGTCGAAGCGGTTCGCATGGGCAAAAAGAAGATGTTCGCCTCTTCGGCGAAGGCTGTGCGAGAATTAGGCTTCCGTCAGCTTCCTATCTACCCGGCCTTACGCTCCGCCATTGAATGGTTCCGCGCCCATGGATACGCGCCCTCCACATGAAACGCATCGGCATCATCGCAGCATTACCCGAGGAATTGAAGCCGCTGGTGAAAGACTGGCAGCGTGAGGGACAGGTCTATGCAGGTCGCATCAACGGGATCGAGTGCATCGCTGTGAGCGCAGGCATGGGAGCGCGATCCGCGGAAAATGCCTGCGTCATGGCATTTGGCGATGGGCCGCTGGATGCTCTTGCCTCGATAGGGTGGGCGGGATCACTTTCCTGCGGACTCAAGCCGCCGGGCGCATTCGTCATCTCCGAGGTGATGGACAGTGTGACGGGCAGACTCTATCCAACTGCATCACCCGCGGGCCATCGCCTGGTCACACTGGACCATGTAGCCCGCCACGACGAAAAGCGCAAGATTGCCGAGCGCTACCAGGCTCCGCTGGTCGACATGGAGGCGGCGACGGTTGCCCGCGTGGCCTGCGAAAAGGAAATTGCTTTCTACTGCTTCAAAGGCGTCTCGGATGGCGCAAACGATAAGCTGCCCGATTTCAATCGCTACCTTGGTAATGATGGCCAGCTGCGCATGCCTTCTTTCATCGCATATGCCCTTCTGCACCCGCGATATTGGGCGTCGCTGAAACAATTAGGGGAGAACAGTAAAGCGGCAGCATCTAACCTGGCACGGTTAGTCGCTGATTCCATCCGTGAGACGCTGTAATCTGGTAGTAACAACTATGGCGACAGTTACCACCAATGCGCCCGCTCCAGCAAGCGAGGCCATCTCTGCAACGATGCAGGCAGCCGTCTATCGCGGCGTGAACGACATACGCATCGAAACCGTCCCCGTTCCGGAGATTGGCTCGGGCGAAGTCCTGATTCGCGTCCATTCCTGCGGCATCTGCGGGACAGATCTGAAAAAGATCCATACCGGTTCCCATTCGGCGCCGCGCATTTTCGGGCACGAGACCTCCGGCACGATCGTCAAAACCGGCGAGGGTGTCGCGGGCTTTGCCGTCGGCGACCGCGTTATGGTCTTTCACCACATTCCCTGCGGACACTGCTACTACTGCCGCAAGAAGACCTTTGCCCAGTGCGAGACCTACAAGAAGGTGGGCTGCACCGCAGGTTTTGAGCCATCCGGCGGAGGCTTTGCAGAATACGTCCGCGTGATGGATTGGATTGTGCGCACGGGAGGCCTGGTCCGCATTCCGGATGGTGTACCTTTCGAGCAGGCTGCCTTCGTGGAGCCGGTCAATACCTGCCTTAAGGCGGTTGTGAATCTTAACCTTGCCGCCGACGAGACGGTGCTGGTCATCGGTCAGGGGCCCATCGGCATCCTTCTGGCGGCGCTTGCCGCGCGGACTGGGGCCAAGGTGCTCACCTCCGACCTTTACCCCGAACGCCATGCGATTGCCGCCGCTTTCGGCCTCAAGCATCCCATTGACGCGAGCCGGGAAGACGTGGTCGCGGTAGCCAAGCGCGAGTCGGAAGGCCGCGGCGCGGATGCGGTGATCCTGGCGGTGGGTGGTAACTCTCTC
Source organism: Acidobacteriota bacterium (assembly GCA_013285705.1). GTDB lineage: Bacteria > Acidobacteriota > Terriglobia > Terriglobales > Acidobacteriaceae > Alloacidobacterium. Next base: position 7,595 of record JABDHA010000047.1, on the reverse strand, counting down.
ATCCGCATTGCCATGGATGCCGCACGACCCGGTGGCCGGGTGCTACTATTCGCTCAAACGCAGCACGGCGATGCTGTGATTGATCCGGCAGCGGTATGCATGGATGAGAAGACCCTGATGGGCTCCTATAGCGCGTCTGTCGAGATACAGGGTCGAGGCGAACAGCTTGTTTTTGATGGATTTAGCAACGGATTCGATCTGACGCGGCTCATCTCGCACCGTTTTTCTCTGGAGCAGGCGGTGGAAGCCCTTGAAGTTGCTTCAAACCCTACGGCTGCATCCATGAAGGTATTTATTCAACCCGGTCTGAGAAAATAGAAGGTTATGGCGAATCAAATGACGGCCGCAGTGCTCTATGGCAAAGAAGACTTGCGTATTGAGCAGATTCCTATGCCTGCCGCCGGTCCGGGTGAAATTGTGGTGCGTGTTGCCGCAGCGTTGACATGCGGCACGGACCTGAAAGTTTACCGCCGCGGCTACCACGCGAAGATGCTGAAGCCTCCCATCCCTTTCGGCCATGAACTGGCGGGCACGGTGGAAGAGGTGGGCGCCGGCGTAACAAAGTTCCATGTTGGGGATCGTGTTGTCGCGCTCAACTCTGCGCCGTGCGATGCATGCTACTACTGCAAGCACAACCAGCAGAACCTTTGTGACGACCTGATCTTCAACAACGGCGCGTATGCCGAATACATTCGCATTCCGGCTCGCATCGTAGAGAAGAATACGTTGCTCATTCCCGATGGAGTGTGTTTTGAGCACGCGGCGCTGACCGAGCCGCTGGCCTGCGTCGTGCGTGGTCTGGAAGAAAGTAATGCTCAGGTGGGCGACTCAATCGTCGTCATCGGTGCAGGGCCGATCGGATTGATGTTTATCCACACCGCGCAACTTGCAGGCCTGCACGTCATCGCCGTGGTGAAGCGCGATGAGCAGGTGGATGCGGCAAAGGTTTTCGGCGCGGAGCACGTTTTGCAGACGACGACGGTGAAGGACGTCGTTGCCGCAGTGCGTGCACTGACTCCAAGCCAACGCGGTGTTGATATTGCGATTGAAGCGGTTGCGACTCCGGCTACCTGGCAGCAGGCTGTTGAAATGGTGCGCAAAGGCGGAACTGTGAACTTCTTCGGCGGCTGCGCTTCAGGCACAAAAGTCGAACTGGACACGAACCGATTGCACTACAACGACATTACGTTGAAGGCGAGCTTTCATCACACTCCTGCCACGGCCCGTAAAGCTTTTGAGTTTATCGCCAGCGGCAAATTCAATTCTCGCGAATACATTACCGGTCGCGCGCCCCTTGCCAGTCTTGATGAGGTCTTCCGCAAGCTGATGGACCGCTCGAACGATATTAAGACGGCTATTATCCCCTAAGAACACATGACAGCAAATACTGCACAGAATGAACTGATAGAAAAAGGTTGGGCTGCGCTTCCAACGGAATACCGTATTCCGGAGAAGACGCCGACACTGGAAGAAGCGCGCGCCTACTGCCAGAGACTGGCCGAGACGCATTACGAAAATTTCCATGTGACGTCGTGGTTTCTGCCGAAGCGCCTGCGCCCGCATTTTCACAGCATTTACGCCTATTGCCGCATCTCCGATGATCTCGGAGACGAGGTGGGAAACCGCGAACAGTCATTGGCTCTGCTCAATCTATGGGGACAGGAACTCGACGCCTGCTATCGGGGTGAGGCGCGGCATCCGGTATTTGTAGCACTGGCGGATACAATTCGCATCTGCGACATTCCCAAAGAGCCGTTTGCCGACCTGCTCGTGGCATTTCGTCAGGACCAGACGGTGACGCGCTTTGAGACGATGGACGATGTGCTGGCCTATTGCCGCTATTCGGCGAATCCGGTAGGCAGGCTCGTGCTCTACGCGTGCGGTTATCGTGACGCCGAACGCTTTGCCTTGTCGGACTATACCTGCTCGGCGCTGCAACTGGCTAACTTCTGGCAGGATGTAGCGGTCGACTACGAGAAAGACCGCATCTATTTTCCGCTGGCCGATATGCGCCGCTTCGGTGTTGACGAAGCTACGATTGCCCGCCGCAACTTCACGCCGCAATTCCGCGACCTGATGCGCTACGAAGTGGACTATACGCGCCAGATGTTTGCGCAGGGTATGCCGCTCATTGGAAGAGTCGACCGCGAGCTTGCTCTCGACCTCGATCTTTTCAGCCGGGGCGGTCTGGAAATTCTGCATGCCATCGAGCAGCAGGATTACAACGTGCTTCGCGCGCGGCCATCGATATCCAAGGGCAGGAAAATTGCGTTGATGCTTCGGGCACTCAGCGGGAAGTTTCTCGGGCGGAGTGCCGCGTGACGTTAACCGTCGAGCAGGCGTACGCGGTCTGCCGTCAGATTGCACGCCGCGAAGCCAAGAATTTTTACTATTCGTTTGTCGCACTGCCAGAGGCGAAGCGCGATGCCATCTGCGCCGTTTACGCTTTTATGCGACACGCGGATGATTTATCTGACGACGAGACGAAATCGCGGGAAGATCGACGTGTAGATCTCGATGCGTGGCTTGAGGCGTGGCACCAGGCAGCGCAGGGTGGCGCAACTGATGATCCGGTCTTTATTGCTTTGCGAGATGCGCAGGCGCGGTTCCACATCACAACGGACCTACTTGACCAACTGGTGCGGGGGACGGCCATGGATCTGCTTCCGGCGCACTCGAACGATGTCGGCGCGGGCGTTGCATCGGTGCAGCCCTTGCAATTCGATACGTACGCTACATTCGATGACCTCTACCGCTACTGCTACTATGTGGCCTCCGTTGTGGGTCTCGTCTGCATCCGTATTTTTGAATACAGCGATGTGCGCGCGGAAAAACTGGCCGAAGAGACAGGGATTGCTTTCCAGCTGACAAATATTTTGCGTGATGTACGTGAAGACGCAGAGCGCGACCGCGTTTATCTTCCAATCGAAGACCTGGAGCGCTTCGGGGTGACCATCCGCGAAATACAGCAGCTAAAAAATGGTCGTCATCTAACGCTGAACCAACGCGAGCTGCTTGAATTCGAAGCAAAACGTGCCGAACACTATTACAAATCGGGCGAGGCGTTGCTGCCGTTGATCGCTGCAGACGCCCGGCCAGCGTTGTGGGTGCTGATCACGATCTATCACCGCCTTCTGCAGCGCATCGAGGATAAGAATTTTGACGTATTTACGGAACGAGTCTCGGTTCCGACGATCACCAAGCTTGCCATCCTTGCGCGCGGTCTTGTGCGCATGTTGATCGCTCGCCTGCGAGGCAACACATAGCCGATGGCCAGCGCTTTCAGTCCGAGCCAGAGCAAGATACAGACAGTTACTGTCGTGGGCGGTGGAGTCGCTGGACTGGCCGCTGCCTCTGCGCTTGCCGATTCCGGATACAAAGTGCGCCTGATCGAGCGGCGGCCATACGTCGGTGGCCGCGCGTCTTCTTATGAGCATCCGGGCACGGGCGAGATCATCGATAACTGCCAACATCTGCTCTTCGGCTGCTGCACTAATCTCATCGATCTGTATGGGCGCATTGGCGCGCTCGACAAACTGCGCTGGTTCGACGACATCACTATGATCGAGCCAGGCGGCCGCAGAAGCGTGCTGCGGCCATCACCGTTGCCTGCGCCGCTGCATGCCAGCCTGGCATTTTTGCGTGCTCGCGCATTCTCGCTTGCAGACAAGCTGGCTATCGCACGCGGTCTCACCGCATTCATGGCTGGGATTCCAAATGACGATTCGGAAGAGAACTTTGCGCACTGGCTCGCGCGCCATAAGCAAACGCCAGGGGCGATCAAGCGATTCTGGGAGCCCGTTCTCTTCGCCGCTCTCAACGAAGAGCTGGACAAGACTTCCGTGCATTACGCAGCAAAGGTCTGCCGGGAACTGTTTCTGTGCTCGCCGCAGGCAGGGCGGATGGCCATTCCCTCTGTCCCTTTGAGCGAGCTTTACGGCCACGCTCTAAACTCGCTGAAAGCGCGCGGGGCCGAGATCAATTTACGGACGAATGTTGCACGCGTCGAATGGAGTGACCAAAGCCAGCAGTGGGTCGTGGAAGCCGAAACGGAACGCTTTACCAGCGACGCCGTGATCTTCGCGCTGCCCTTTGAAGCCATGGCGAAGCTAGTACCCGCTCTTCCTGAAGCGCCGGGCAAAGAAGCGCTTGCGTCACAGATAAGCCAATTCAGTCATGCGCCAATTGCTGCCGTGCATCTCTGGTTCGACCGCGAAATCACCGAACTTGAACATGCATCGATGCTCGATACCACGATCCAGTGGCTCTTCAATAAGTCAAAGCTGCAGCCGCAGAGGCAAGGGCGGCAAGGGCACTATCTTGAGCTGGTCATCAGTGTTCTCCGCTCGGTAATTCCGATGCAGCGTCAGGAATTGATTGATCTCTCTTTACGCGAGCTTGCCTTATTTTTTCCTGTCGTGCGCGAAGCCAAACTGCTCAAAGCAGCCGTCACGAAAGAAGTACGGGCGACATTCTCCATTCGTCCGCAACTTGATCGCATACGGCCAATATCACTTAGCCCCTGGCCAAACATCTTCCTTGCGGGGGACTGGACGGCGACAGATTGGCCGGCGACGATGGAAGGCGCGGCGCGCAGCGGCTATCTGGCGGCAGAGGCTCTGAGCCGTGCTGGAGGCCGCGAGGAGAAATTTCTGCAGCCCGACCTGCCCCCCTCCGGAATGATGCGGTTCTTTGGCTGATTTAAATCAATATATAAACTTTTCCTGAGCGGGGACATCTAAGCTTGGTGGTACATGAGGTGACGATGGCCGCACAGCCGATTGAAAATTATGGCGTGATTGGAAATATGCGTTCCATTGCTCTAGTCAGCATGGAAGGCTCGATTGATTTTTTCTGCTTTCCAAATTTTGACTCGCCGACTGTTTTCGCGGCGCTGTTGGACAATGAGCAGGGCGGCACATTCTGCATTCAAGCCGAGCTTGAGAATCTGCGTACCAAGCAGCTCTATCTTCCAGACACAAATGTTCTCCTGACTCGCTTCCTGTCGGATTCCGGAGTGGCTGAAATTACGGATTTCATGCCGATTCTCGCCGGACAGAAAGGCGAGATTTATGCGCATCAGATCATCCGCATGGTGCGGGTCATCAAAGGAGAAATCCAGTTCCGCGTACGCTGCGCTCCCCGTTTCAACTACATGCGCAACGGACACACGGCACGTGCTGAAGGGGATTGTGTTCATTTTGAGCCGGACTGTGCTGGATGTCCTGAAATGACGTTGCACGCAACGGTTCCGTTGACGCTCCAGGGGAATGATGCAGCAGCCACTTTCGCTCTTAAAGCCGGTGAGACTGCAACTTTTATTTTTGGCGAAGCAGACCCGGACGCAGAAGTTCTCGACGCGGAGGCTATCGAAAATCACTTCCACCAGACATCACAGTATTGGCGTGACTGGATCGGACGGTCCAACTATTCAGGCCGCTGGCGCGAGATGGTGAATCGCTCGGCTTTGCTGCTCAAGCTTTTGTGCAGCCAGGAATATGGATCGCTGATTGCGGCTCCGACATTTGGACTGCCGGAAAGAATCGGAGGGGAGCGCAACTGGGACTATCGCTATACCTGGCTGCGCGATTCGGCCTTCAGTCTTTATGCCTTTATGCGGCTTGGTTTTGTCGAAGAAGCGCAGGCCTTTACCAACTGGCTGCGCGACCGGTTGCACGACGATGCCGAGCATGGGCCGCTCCAGGTGATGTACCGCATTAACGGCGACCAGGAGCTGGACGAGACGATTCTCGAAAACTTCCAAGGTTATCAGGGCTCGCGCCCGGTCCGTATCGGCAACGCGGCGTCCGACCAGTTGCAGCTCGACATCTACGGCGAGCTAATGGACGCGATTTATCTCTCCAATAAATACGGTGATGCCATTTCTCACGACGACTGGAAGGGTGTTGGCCGTATTCTCGAGTGGCTTAGTAAAAACTGGAATCGTCCCGATGAGGGTATCTGGGAAGTACGCGGAGGCCGGAAGCATTTCCTGCACTCGCGTCTAATGTGCTGGGTAGCGTTTGATCGCGCGATCCGGCTTGGAGAGAAACGCTCGCTTGCTGGTCCATACGCGCAATGGTTTGCGACGCGGGATGCGATTCATGACGATATATTCACGAATTTCTGGGATGAGTCGCAGAAGGCTTTTGTGCAATATGAAGGATCGAATGCGCTCGATGCTTCCGCCTTGCTAATGCCTTTGATGCGCTTCATCAGTCCCGTCGATCCACGGTGGCTTTCCACGCTCGATGCAATCGAGAAGACCCTGACCGAGGATAGTCTTGTCTATCGCTATGACACGGTGGGCGATTCTATCGATGGGCTTCGAGGCAGGGAGGGCAGCTTTACCGCGTGTTCCTTCTGGTTTATCGAATGCCTTGCGCGCTCCCATCGATTGGACAAGGCGCGGCTGCTCTTCGACAAGATGCTGGGATATGCGAACCATCTAGGCCTGTATTCCGAACAACTGGGGAGCAGCGGACAGCACCTCGGAAATTTTCCGCAGGCCTTTACACACCTGGCATTGATCAGTGCGGCAACCTATCTTGATCGGGCGGCAAGCGGTAAAGCTGGATCTACCTGGCGCTAACGCGCCAGCAACACCACACCGACACAGACACAGAGTGCTGCCAGCCAGCGGCGTTTGTCGACGTTCTCTTTCAGGAAGAGCTTGCCAGCGATCGTATTTGTTACGACCGTCAATGACGCCGATGCTGGCGCGACAAGGCTCAAGTCGGCATGGCTCAGAGCGAAGAGCAGCGAGAAAAAGCTGACAGCCATCGCCGCTACGCCGCAAAAGAAGCGCGTATTGGTGATAACAGCTCTAATGGCTCCGATTAATCCCGAGTGCGCTTTGATTTCATCGAGATCGCCGATCCGGCGCATGGCCGAAGCAATCAGCACGTCGCCCACAGTGGCCGCAACTACGATGCTACCGATCATCGCTGCGTTCGCCATGGCAGAATGGTGCAGCATGCTCATGGGTGGCACACCTCTTTCGCATCCGGAGCCGTGATCGGCTGCTCATGCTCTGTGTACGAGGGGCCCTGGGTGACAAACCCGACAGCCGCCGTGATGAGGAAAATCCCCGCCCATCGTGCTAACGAAATTTGCTCGTGCCGCCAGAAGCGGGCCAGCAGAGCGACCACTACATTTCCGAAGGAGGTGGCGGGAAGGACAAAGGTCAGGTCCGCCCAGGAAAGCGCTGTCAGATAGGAGGCAAAAAATCCGATGAGCAGCACAATGCCGCCTGCGACCCACGGCGTACTCACCGCGTGAAATAGCGTCGTAATATGAGCGGGCGACACGGGGCCGATGCGTTTCATGCCGACATCCAGAAAGGTGTCGCCGAGCGGAGCTGAGACGGAGACAAACGCCAGCACCAGATAACGCCGGAATGTCATGGTGGATCGCGTCATAAAAGAGAAAGCGGCCAGCGCTTGGCTGGCCGGTATGTTTTGTGCAGCCTGGTTGCGCCCATTGGAGCGAACCAGGCCCGCGTCGTAGTTACACCTCGGCGCTTGCAGGCTTGGCTGCTTCGCTGGCCTTTTGTTCCTTCTTCTGCTTCACGATCTTGTTGCGCTGCGACCGCA
>JABDHA010000046.1 GCA_013285705.1 Acidobacteriota bacterium | reverse complement strand
TTTCCGTGGTCGAAGCCCGCGAATGTAACGGTGGGTGCGGATGTGAAATATACGGTCGAAGGCCGCCGGCTCTACATCCTCGACGACGATCAGAAGGAGCACAAGGCATCGATCGTTAAAACGAGCCTGAACCAGGCAAAATAGAGTTCGCCTTAGTGACGACCGCCTCAAGTAGACAATCGCAGGTACGCAATTCAACTTTGGCATTACGCGTCACTAGGCCACGATTTGCGCGTTCTTGCGCACACAAATCTCCTACCTCTGCGAGCTATTTGGGCATGGGGATAGGCACTGCCTTGCCAGCGCCGCGCTCGGCGATCCAAAGAGTGTCCCCTGCAGGTTCGACTGCGGTTGGTGTCTTAAGTCCTTCCTTGATCACGGTGACGCTCGCCTTGTCTCCATCGACGGTGATGACGGAAATTCTGCCGCTGCTATTCTCGGCAACGATGAGCTTACCATTCGCTGCACGCATGCCATCAGGCCCCTTGACCGGCTGGTCCATCCAGATATCGACTGGCTCACCGGCCTTACCGGCGGCGTCTACCGGGATGCGGTAGAGCTTGTTGAAGATCACATTGTTCACGTAGAGCATGCCATTCAGGAAGGTAATGCCATCGACGCCCGTCAGTGTCCGATGCTCGAGGAATAGTTCCGCCGTGGAGGCGCCGGCAGGCAGCTTATAGATTCTGCCATTGGCCGTGTCGGTGATATAGAGCGCTTTATCCGGGCCGATCGCAAAATCGTTACACGTACTGTTGTCTCCCGGCAGGTTCCAGCGGATCTTCTGCGCGCTGGTTGAAAGATCAAAGCCTCTCAGCGCGGTGTGTCGCCGCACCGGTGTGGTGTCCGGAACTGGGGTCAGCTGACATGTCCACAACGTATTAGTGGCTGCATCCGCCAGCATGCCGAAGAAAAAGGTCCCGGGGCCTTCGGCACTGGCGTCGATAAATTTCTCGGCAGTGGATGAACCCGAGCGCACCTTATAGACGAATGGTGAGCTGGCACTGCCAACGATGAGTACGCCGCCCGGCGCCACTGTCAAACTTTCCGGCTGTGATTTCGCATCGGCAATCAAAATCTCACCGGCAGACGCGGCTTGTGCAAAGCTCACGAACAGAGCAACGCAGATGGTGAGACGTCGGGCATTCGAAATAGGCATCGTCCAATCTCCTGACAAGGACATGTTTGGTTGGCCAAGCCAGTATACGGATGACGAGTTGGAATATCATCGGCGATTTGACACGGCTGTCAAAGCCCTGAGGGTAACAACACGGTCGCAAGTTCGTCGCTTAAACTCTTTAATAGGAATATGAGGCCAACGCAGCAGGAAGTTCGAGGAGTGGAGGTGGACGCGGAGACACGTTGCGTCCACTATCACTCAGCGCTCGATATCATCGCCATCAAGATGGCTTGCTGCGAAGCGTATTACGCCTGCAAGGATTGTCACGAATCTCTTGCAGACCACCCCATCCAGGTGTGGCCGCACTCAGAATGGAACGTTCGCGCGATTCTTTGCGGAGCTTGCGGCTATGAACTAACGATCCGCGAATACATGCAGAGCGGCTACCTGTGTCCGCGTTGCAAGGCCGCCTTCAATCCCGGCTGCAGAAACCACTACCACTTCTACTTTGCCCCTGAAGACACAGTTTGAGTGCGTTCCATGAAGCCGCCCACGATGATGGCGCACTTTTCGAGGAATTCCCTGTCCTGCGGCGAGAAGGCCGCCAGGTCGTGGCTGTCGATGTCGATCTCACCTGCTACCGCACCATTGGCTCGAATCGGAACGACGATCTCGGATCTGGCTTCCAGCGAACAGGCGAGATAACGCGGATCCGAGTGGACATCATCCACAATTACCGTGCTGTTCTGTGCGACAGCGGCTCCGCAGATTCCCTGGTTCACGGGGATGCGGACATGATCAGTCGGCGCTCCACGGAACGGGCCGAGAACAAGCGTCTGTGAATCATCGGGGTCGAGCATGTAGAATCCCGTCCAGTTGTAATAAGGCAAACGCCTCGGAATGATCTCTACGATGAAATTCTGGAGATCTGCAAGGTCATTTGTGGTCTCGCGAAGCCGCTTACCTCGGAAAGGACTTGAGCGAAGACTTTCTCGGACATGCTTTTATTTTGCACCTTCTGAGCCGCCATGCGAAATTCACGAACTATTGTTGTCTGGTCTTTGAACATGATGCCCTCCCAAAAATTCTAGCTATCCAAAGGTGAACGAAAATGCCTGCACGCCAGCATCGAGAAACTCAACTTTTCAAACAAGAAGCAGCTGGCATCCGGTGCTAGCTCCTCCATCGGGCACATTAAGTACAGTGAGGTACAAGCCACGTGGCAGACGAGACAACGTCGATAGACGCACTTGAAGAGAAGAGGGTTGCAGAACTCCGCATTGCTCAAGGCAAAGCTGAACAACTCTTTCATGAGGTTGAAGCGCGGGGATTAGTTCGCGCCGGTATCACCGAGAGCCATCTCAACCAGGAGATCTACGATCTGGCAAAGGAGATGTTTGGAATCTACAGGTATTGGCACAAACGAATTGTCCGCGCCGGTGCTAACACATTGCTACCATACGCTGAGAATCCTCCCGATCATACGATCGGCGAGGATGACATCCTGTTCCTCGATCTTGGTCCGGTGTTTGAAGAGTATGAGGCAGACTTCGGTCGTACTTTTGTGATCGGATCAGATCCGGCAAAACTGAAGATACGCGACGACGTGGGTAAAGCTTTCGTTGATGGGAAACGCTACTTCCATGAAAATCCGGATATCACAGCGAACCAGTTTTATGCCTATGCGGTGTCTCTTGCAGAAAAATATGGTTGGGAGTTTGGCGGACCGATTGCCGGACATCTGATCGGTCAATTTCCACACGAGAGAATCGCAGAGGATAAGGTGACGCTCTACGTTCACCCGAAGAGCAATCTGCGGATGCGTTCGACGGACGAAAAAGGACATTTGCGCCACTGGATTCTGGAGATTCACTTCATAGATCGTGAACGACGTATGGGTGGCTTCTTTGAAGAATTGTTGACTGTCGATTAATCCGGCAAATCGCCAGTTCATACGGTTGTTCTGGTGCCGAAGTGGGTCAACACCTATCTTCAGGTTAGCAGTCATGCGGAAGCACATGGCGTGGCGAGTACTTTCGCCTTATATTCTTCATAGTGCCTTTTCTCTTTCAAAGGGCGATTGCCCTAAAAAGGTGCAGCCGGTTCAGGTAATTACTGAAAAAAGAGAACTTATTTCCCCGAACGATTTTCCTTCACTGATCGCGTTGATCAATCCGCCAAAGATTGGCTGCAACTGCGCAACAGACCCCGTCTGAAAATTCAACCACGCTCGAGCTAAATACTGATATTTGTCTTATGGGGAGGACGCATGAACAGCTCTCACAGCCGAAGCCGCTCACGGAACTGGTTACCTATGCTCCTGCTCATGGCACCTCTGGGCGTTCCGATCTTGGCTCAGGGAACCAACGCAACAAACCAGCCGCCAAACGTTGTCAGCAGCGCGGGTGACAATGTGCTCACAACTGAGGACCTTGAAGATCTGCGCGTCCTTGATGCCAGCGTGCTAGACACTCCGCTTTCGCCGGAAGAGCAGCAGGCGGCTCGTCAAAACATTCTCAACCAGTTCCAGAAGAACGCTGCGAATTTCACCAAGACCAGATCTGCCACCCACCAGCTGGCCGAGTTCATGCGTCATGGTTCTCTCGCAGAGCGCACTGAAATATCCATGAGACTTTGGGCCGCCTGGAACGACCGCGCACAGACCGATCCGGCGACACGTTGGTGGGTCGATATGGTTCGTCGCCATAATCCTCCCATCGCGCAGAGTGGCGGCCTTGTCGTCACGCGCATTCAGATAAATGGCCTCTTCGCCGACGACGATTGGGTAGCTAAGACGGCCGGACTTCCTCCGAGCACCGAGGCCAGTCGTTCCACCTACGTTCGAGAATTTCCCACAAAGTTCGCCGCTATGCTGCCGGAAGAGAAAGTGAAGCTCGCTCGCGCCGACGTGCGCTGGTTTGACATGCACGACCCAATTCTCGACCACAATGACCTGCAGAAGATCGCGGTCAATGAGGTGCATGAGCACGTACACGGGCCGCAGGACGTCTATTCAGAAGCACGCAATCTGGAAGACATCGGGGTTCAATTCAACACAGAGATAGCGCAGTTCGCGCACAACATGACCGCAATCGGCAATATGGACTTCAAAACTAAGTCCAACATCAACAACTTGAACTACGCCACCAGGCTGTTCCAGGGCAAAGGGCCATAGCAGATCAGGCATCTCAATGAATGTGTTGTCCTGTTGGGTTGTTGAGCGATGGAGTTGAGAGGAGCGGTTGATGCGTGTTTTTGTAGCTGGGGCGAGCGGAGCAATTGGCGAACCGTTGATTGCGGAGTTGTTGAAGCAGGGGCACTCTGTGGTGGGAATGACAACGAGCGCGGAGCGCGCGAAGAATCTGGAGGGCCAGAGGGCCGAGGCAGCGATCGTGGACGCATTCGATGCGGCAGCGGTAGGGGCTGCACTGCGGCGATCGAAGGCGGAAGTAGTCATCGATGAATTGACGTCGCTGCCGAAGGAGCAGAGTGACATGCCAAAATATGCGGCGGGCGATAGGAAGCTGAGGATCGAGGGCGGAGGCAATTTGTTTCGTGCGGCGATTGCAAGTGGTGTGCGACGGTATCTACAGCAGTCGAGCGGATTCTTTTTGAAGGCAGCGAAAGGGGCGCTGGCAGACGAATCGTCTCCATTGGACGTGAATGCAAGCCCAAGTGTGGCGGCGAGTGCGCAAACGTATACGGAACTGGAGGCGCGCCTGTTCAGCTCCAATGCAATTGAGGGTGTGGCACTGCGATATGGATTCTTCTATGGGCCGAAGACCTGGTACTATCCCGGCGAGGCTGCAGCGAAAATGGTAATGCGGCAACAGAATCCGGTAGTAGGTAAGGGCGAGGGAGTGTCATCGTTTGTGCATATCAACGATGCGGCGATTGCAACGGTGGCATCGCTAGCGGCTGAGCCCGGCGTCTACAACATGGTCGATGACGACCCTTCGCCACAGGCCGTGTGGCTGCCGGCGTTTGCGAAGTTTGTCGGTGCTCCAAAGCCCCCGCACATGAGCGAGGCGGAGGTGTCAGCAATTGCCGGGGAAGATGTAGTGTATTACGCGACGAAGCTGAGTGGCGCCTCGAATGCGAAGGCAAAGCGAGTTCTTGGCTGGAACCCGCGACGGTTGGAGTGGCTGGACAAGTAAGTGATGATGCGTGCGCACCAAGGAAGAGTTCGAACGAGCCTCTCATATGAGGAAGGAATGCCTGATTGCGTGGTATCACCTTCCGCTTCACGGCGAATTTGCATCTGATGCAATAAGCTCAGAAAAGCGTCTACTACCTCTGTAGATCAACCAATTCGCAAACGCTCGAAAGGTTCTATGTCATCCGTCCTACGCAACAACGTCAAGATCAGTGGAAACGGCCCCAAGACGCTGATGTTCGCGCACGGATACGGATGCGATCAGAACATGTGGCGCGCTGTCGTCCCCAGTTTTGAGGGCGACCATAAGGTCGTGTTGTTCGACTACGTGGGTTCAGGACTCTCGGACCCGTCCGCATTCAGTCGAACCCGGTACAGCACCCTGAGCGGGTATGCAACAGACGTCATCGAAATCATTGATGAGTTGAAGCTCGAACACGTAATCTTCGTTGGACACTCAGTGAGTTCAATGATCGGGGCCCTGGCGGCCATTGAGCGACCGGAGCTGTTTGAAAGCATAGTCATGATTGGGCCGTCGCCCAGCTACATCAATGACGGCCAGTATGTGGGAGGTTTTGAGCGCTCCGACATCGAAGATCTACTGGAAATGCTAGATAACAATCACTCTGGATGGTCGGCGATGATGGCGCCAATCATCATGGGAAACGCCGACCGGCCCGAATTGGCGGCGGAACTGGAAGCCAGCTTCTGCAAAACCGATCCGATTTTCGCCCAGCACTTTGCCCGTGTCACGTTCCTTTCGGACAATCGTGCTGACCTTGCGAAGTTGAACACGCGCACGCTTATCCTGCAGTGCGCCGAGGATGCGATTGCTCCTGCTACCGTGGGACAATATGTTCATCAATGCCTTCCGAAAAGCCAACTGGTAGTGATGGATGCGACGGGTCATTGTCCTCACCTGAGCTCGCCGGGGCTGGTCAGGGACGCGATTCGAAGCTTCATCTAGGTCAGTCGGCATCGTCTGACCTGGCGCACTATAGAGACCTCTTCGAAAACGCACCCTGCGGTTATCTTGTGCTGGACATGGATGGATCTATCCTTAGCGCAAACGCCGGCTTTCTGCATCTCGCTGGGCTTTCGAAGGGCCAGGAGGCCGGTCTCAACTTTCGGAAGCTTCTGTCTTCTGCGGGCGCGATCTTCTATGACAGCCAGGTGTTGCCGCCGCTTCTCTTGAGTGGTACGCGAGGCGAAATCGCTTTAGACTTGCGGGTCGATAGCCGCCGCATTCCCGTCCTGGCTAATTTTTCCTTAGAGTATCAATCCGGCAACCCAATTCACATCCGAGTCGTTTTGTTCAACGCGACTGAGCGCCGTCTCTTTGAGAAGGAATTATTGCGTTCGCGGAAAGAAGCGGAACAGCTTGCAGAGGTCATCCTTCACTCATCGGACGCCATCATCACGGTTCAAGTGGACGGAAGCGTGAGGAGCTGGAACCCGGGCGCGTCTGACATGTTTGGATACTCTTCTCCCGAGGCCGTAGGCGTCCCGCTCTGGACACTTATTTCCTCCGAAAGAGAAGCTGAAATATTTGAAGCCGCCATCAGTACTCTCATGACGGGGCGTGAGTTTTCATGGGAGACCATCAGCCGGCATAGAAACGGTTCAGAAATCGAGATTTCCATCAAGTTGACTCCGCATATGGAAGCGCCAGGGACTCTCGTTGCTTTTTCCGCGATCGTACGTAATATCTCAAAGCAAAAAATTGCCGAACGTGCGTTGTTGCAAAGCGAAAAACTGGCGTCGGTGGGGCGTCTGGCGAGTTCGATTGCGCATGAAATCAATAACCCTTTGGCCGCAGTAACAAACCTTCTCTACCTGATCAATCTGCAAGCGAGCACTCCAGAGCTGAAACAACTCGTGGAAACCGCCCAGGATGAGTTGTCCCGCGTCTCACAGATCACCACACATACGTTGCGATTCCATCGGCAAAGCAGTAAACCCACTGCCCTGAATCTAAGGGATCTTTTTGAATCGGTGGTTGCTCTCTATCGAGCACGACTGCGAAATTCATTGATTACCGCAAAGATCGGAACATGTGCCGAGCGTCTGCATTGCCATGAAGGCGAAATCCGTCAGATTGTTCTAAATATTGCTTCCAACTCTATCGATGCAATGAAGCTGGGAGGAGTCCTTTACTTTCGTTGCCGACGGACTAAGCATTCGAAGACTGGTATAGACGGCGTTCGGCTGATCATCGCGGATAGTGGGACCGGGATGGACCAGGCAACGGTAGCACGGATGTTCGAGCCGTTCTTTACGACCAAAGGCATTGGCGGCACCGGACTGGGACTGTGGGTCACTCGCGATCTCGTTCAAAAGAACGGTGGATCAATGAGAATTCGAAGCTCAATGAACTCCAATAACCATGGAACCGTCTTCATCCTGTTTTTTCCGCAGGAGACTTGTTAGAGATTTTCAGTACCTATGATTCCGTTTGTTTCTCTGGCACGATGACGATATAAAGAATCGATCCTGTCATACCTGAAAGGTTCTTCAGATGATATTTTTGGTCGATCTTCGTCATGCCCTGCGGCAGTTGAAGCTTGCCCCTATGTTTACGGCTACGGTGGTGCTCACGCTTGCGCTCGGCATTGGTGCATGTACGGCCATTTTCTCGCTGATTGACGCGGTCATGATGAAGTCGTTGCCGGTGACTGATCCTTCGCGCCTCTACCAGATCGGCATCGGCAAGCCGTGCTGCCTGACAAATGGCATGCAGGGAGACTGGGACCTCTACTCGTACCAGCTTTACAGGCAACTGGCGGCGGCCGCGCAGCCGGAGTTTGATCAGGTTGCGTCCTTCCAGGCACAGCCGGGCGTGCTGAGCGTACGCTACGGTACAGACCGAGCACAGGCGCGCGCTCTGATGGGCGAGTATGTGAGCGGCAACTACTTTCAGACGCTCGGCGTGAACGCGGTCGCTGGACGCATGTTTACCTCTGAAGACGACAGGCGAGGTGCTCCGGCAGTGGCTGTGATGAGCTATCGCACCTGGCAGCAGAATTATGGCGGCGATCCGAAGATTATCGGTGCGACCTTCCAGATTGAGACCTTCCCCTTCACGATTGTCGGCGTGGCGCCGCCCGGATTCTTCGGCGACACGCTCACCAGCAATCCCATGGACCTGTGGGTACCGCTCTCGACCGAATACCTGACCGATGCCGAGGCTCCATACAACGATGTGCCGTCGATGGCTTGGCTACGCATGATCGGCCGGTTGAAGCCTGGCGCGACAACGGCAGGCGTGGCTGAGCGCCTGACCGCTGACCTGCAGCACTGGCTCACGAGCGAAGGCGCGCTCGCGCCGCAGTTCCAGTCGCAGCTTAAGGACCAACTTTCGCAGCAGGCCATTCGTCTTGGCCCTGGCGGACAGGGCATCGGCGAGATGCGCGATTCCTATCGCGGCAGCCTGCATATCCTGCTGGGCATCTGCGCAGCGGTGCTGCTCGTCGGCTGCGCAAATGTGGCAAATCTACTGCTGGCGCGGGGTATGGTGCGGCGTCCGCAGACGGCATTGCAACGTGCGCTGGGAGCCTCTACGGAGCGGATTCTGCGGCAATCATTTACTGAAAGCCTGTTGCTCGCAGTAATAGGCGGCGTGCTAGGTGTAGCGATCGCATGGGCAGGAGCGGGGCTTATTGTGCGGTTGGCATTTCGTCATGCCGTGGTCGTTCCGGTGCATGTGTCGCCATCGCTTCCGGTGCTGGGCTTCTGCCTGGTGTTATCGATTGTCACCGGCCTGATCGCAGGGATGGTGCCGGCATGGCTCGCTTCACGCACTGACCCGATGGTTTCGATGCGCGGAGCCAGCCGCACCATGAGCGGCGGCGCAGGCCTGCCGCAGAAGACGCTGGTAGTCGTGCAGACGGCGATTTCGCTCGTGCTGGTGGCCATGGCGGGCATGCTCACGCACAGTATCTATAACCTGCGCAACCAGAACTTCGGCTTTCACGCGGAGAATCGCGAGATCGTAACCATTGAGCCGCCTCTGGCGAAGTACACGGTTGCCGATCTTGATAGGCTTTATCGAGAATTGAAGATTCGGCTGGAGGCTCTGCCCGGTGTCCGCAGTGCGAGCGTGGCCCTCGACAGCCCTATGAGCGGTCACTGGTTCGAATACGTAGCGGAACCAGGCGAAGGCGTGCCACCGAGCGATAGCGCGCACCGCGTGGAATACGACCGCGTGGGACCCGATTACTTTGCAACCATTGGTCAGCCGCTTGTGGAGGGCCGCGGCATCCTGCTCTCTGACCGTGAAGACACGCGCCATGTTGCCGTGGTGAACCAGGCCTTCGTGCGCAGGTTTTTCCCGAACGGAGATGCCATCGGTCGCCACTTCGGGTTCAGCCTGCCGGCTTACAGCGACAGTTTTGCGATTGTGGGTGTGGCGCGCGATGCGAAATACGCCGACCCCGCACTGCCGGCCGAGCCCATGGTCTTCGGCGCGCTCTCACAGAGCATTGATTACACGGATAGTGCGCTCAAGGAAAACGAGAAGTGGGCACACTTCATCAACGGCGCGCAGCTGTGGATCGATGGCGACATGAGCCGGCTGGAGCCGCTAATCCGGCAGACCTTCGCCGAGGTCGATCCCAACTTCGCCATCATCGATATGCATCCGCTACAGCAGCAGATCGATGTGCACTATGACCAGCAGCGAACAGTGGCCGAGCTGAGCACGCTCTTTGGCGTCCTTGCCATCCTGCTGGCGTCGATTGGTCTCTATGGCGTGATGGCCTTTGCGGTCGCACGGCGCACGGTCGAGATCGGTGTGCGTATGGCCGTAGGAGCAACGCGGCTCAACGTGATCTTCCTGGTGCTGCGCTCTGCTTTCACGCAGGTGACAATGGGGCTGGCATTGGGGCTTACGCTGTCCTTTGTTGCCGGTCGCATGCTGCATTCAAGCCTGTATGCAGTGGGAGAAGTCGATCTGGCGGCGCTGGGTATTGCAACAGCCAGTCTGCTCCTGAGTGGGTTGATTGCGAGCTTTATTCCGGCACAGCGCGCAGCGAGCGTCGAACCGGTAACCGCTCTGCGCGCGGACTAGCATGCAAGTCCAAGACATACGTTGCCCTCTTCTTAAACGGAAACGCTGATCTGCTCGCGTAAAGAACTACCCTCAGGGTCGTAGTTGAGATTCGGGCCGAGCCACCGCTCAATCTCCGTCAAGGTCATCCCCTTGCGTTGCTGATAGTCGGCGACCTGATCTCGATCGATCTTGCCAAGCGAGAAATAGCGTGACTTTGGATGGGCGAAGTAGAGTCCGCTCACGCTCGAGCCAGGCCACATAGCGAAGGACTCGGTGATCACAATTCCCGTATTCGCCTGCACATCGAGCAGACGCCAGATCGTGCCTTTCTCCGTGTGGTCAGGACATGCCGGGTAGCCCGGTGCCGGTCTGATCCCACGATACTTTTCCTGGATCAGGTCCTCGCTGCTCAGGTTTTCTTTACAACCGTAACCCCACTCCTCGCGAACCCTCTTATGCAGGCATTCGGCAAAGGCTTCCGCCAGGCGGTCGGCGATGGCCTCGGCCATGATCGCGTTATAGTCGTCATTCTCAGCCCGGAACCGGTCGCAGAGTTCCTTCAGGCCGATTCCGCTGGTCACGGCGAAGGCGCCGATATGATCGGGTAAACTTGTTTCCCTGGGCGCAATAAAATCGCCGAGCGAGCGGCATGGTTCGTTGCCTTCCCGATTCGCTTGCTGGCGGAGAAAGTAGAGCCGATCGAGCACCTCGCCCCGTGTGCCGTCCGTGTACAACTCGACATCGTCGCCGACTGCATTTGCTGGAAACAGGCCGTAGACGCCACGGGCTTTGATCAGGTTCTGCTCAATGATCCTGTCAAGGAGAACGTTAGCTTCTGCGAAGATCTGGCGCGCCTGCTCCCCCTGTCTCTTGTCATCGAGGATGCGAGGATAGATGCCTTTGAGACCCCAGGTATGGAAGAACGGAGACCAGTCGATAAACTCGCGCAATGTTGCCAGGGGAAAATTTTCGAGCACGCGCGCGCCGGTAAACGCAGGCGCAGGAATATCTTCCGCTCGCCATTCGATCGGAGTTCGCCGGGCGCGAGCCGATTCGATGGAGATGACACTCTGACGCGGTGAACCATATGCGTTGCGGACTGCCTCGTACTCAGCGCGGTGTTGCTCCACGAAGACCGTCTTGCCGTCTTCGCTCAACAGGCTGGTCGTCACCGGGACCGCACGGCTGGCGTCGAGTACATGGACGACAGGTTCGCTGTAATGAGGCGCAATCTTGATTGCCGTGTGTGCTCTGCTCGTCGTCGCCCCGCCGATGAGGAGTGGTAATTTGAAGCCCTGGCGCTCCATCTCGCGGGCGACATGCACCATTTCATCGAGTGATGGCGTGATCAGGCCGCTGAGGCCGATCACATCCGCCTTCTCCGCCTTGGCCCGCTCGAGAATCTTCTCCGCGGGTACCATCACCCCCATGTCGATGACCTCGTAGTTATTGCATGCGAGCACGACCCCGACGATATTCTTGCCAATGTCATGGACATCGCCTTTGACCGTCGCGAGCACGATCTTGCCTTGGGTCCTGACCTCCTGGCCAGCGGCAACCATGGCCGCCTTCTCGTCCTCCATGAACGGTGTCAGATAGGCGACGGCCTTCTTCATTACGCGGGCCGACTTGACCACTTGGGGTAGAAACATCTTGCCGGCACCGAAGAGATCGCCCACGACGCCCATCCCGTCCATCAAGGGCCCTTCGATCACCAGCAAAGGTCGGCCCAGCTTCGCCCGGGCCTCTTCGGTGTCGATATCGATGTAGGTGTCAATGCCCTTCACCAGCGCATGCGAGAGACGCTCTTCGACTGTGCCATGGCGCCATTCTTCGGCCTTCTTCTCGCTGGCTACCGAGCCCGCGCCCGCAGCCTTCAGCTCTTCGCCAAAGTCGACCAGGCGCTCGGTCGCATCCGGACGCCGGTTGAGCAGCACGTCCTCGACCAGCACCTTCAACTCAGGCTCGATCTCCTCATACACTTCGAGCATCCCGGCGTTGACGATGCCCATATCCATGCCTGCCCCGATGGCGTGATAGAGAAACGCCGAGTGCATTGCTTCACGCACTTTGTTGTTGCCGCGGAAGCTGAAGGAGATGTTCGAAACGCCGCCCGAGACCTTCGCATGCGGAAGGTTGGCCTTGATCCAGCGGGTAGCGTTGATGAAGTCGACAGCATAGTTATTGTGCTCCTCCATGCCGGTCGCAACCGTGAGGATATTGGGATCGAAGATGATGTCCTCGGGCTCGAACCCGACCTCGTCGACCAGAATCCTGTAGGCTCGCTCGCAGATGCGGATCTTATCCTCGTAGGTCGCGGCCTGTCCCTGTTCGTCGAAGGCCATCACGACCGCAGCAGCACCGAATTTGAGTACTGTAGCGGCGTTGTGCCGGAATTTTTCTTCACCCTCTTTGAGCGAAATCGAATTCACAATACCTTTGCCTTGCAAACATCTCAGTCCCGCTTCGATGACCTCCCATTTCGAGGAGTCGATCATAAACGGAACTTTTGCGACCTCAGGCTCGCTCGCCAGCAGTTGGAGGAAGCGGCTCATCGCAGTGACGCCGTCGATCATCCCCTCGTCCATGCAGATGTCGATGACATTGGCCCCGTTCTCGACCTGCTGCCGGGCGACGCTGACCGCCTCCTCGTATTTGCCTTCCTTGATGAGCTTCGCGAACTTCGGTGAACCGGCTACGTTGGTGCGTTCGCCGATCATGATGTAGACGCCAGACTGCTGAGCAAAGGGCTGCGATCCGGACAGACGCAAAGGCTTGAACTCAGTGGTCTCGAATGCCACCGTATCGGGAGCCTCGAGCGCCTGGGACTTGCCAATGGACGTCGCTCTCCGTTCCCGCGAGGGCTGGCCTTCGAGCGCCTTGGCGATCGCCGCAATATGTTCCGGAGTGTTACCGCAGCAGCCGCCGGCGATGTTGATTAATCCGCCCTGCGCAAACTGTCGGAGATAACGCGCCATGTCGGCGGGTTCCAGATCAAAACCCGTTGGCGAGAGAGGATTGGGAAGACCGGCGTTCGGGTAGCACGAGATTGCCGCGTTCGACTTCGTTGCCAGTTCTTCGAGAAACGGATACATCAGGTCGGGGCCAAGAGAGCAGTTGAGACCGACAGAGAGAGGATGGACGTGCTCGACCGCATTCCAGAATGCTTCGACCGTCTGCGCTGAGATCATCGTCTCGCCACCACGTCCGACCGCCGCTGAGATCATCACCGGCAGCTCCCGATTGTTTGCGGTGAGGCTGTCCTGATCGAAGACCTCGCGGATGGCAACGAGCGCAGCCTTTGCGTTGAGAGAGTCGAAGATCGTTTCGACCAGAAGCAGGTCTGATCCGCCTGCGATGAGGGCGCGCACCTGCTGTGCGTAGGCAGCCTTGACCTGATCGAAGGTAATGACACGAAAGCCGGGATCGTCGGCATCGGGCGAGTTCGAAAGGGAGACTGTCAACGGCCCGATCGCCCCTGCCACGAATCGCTGACGTCCCGTGTCATTTGCAATGCGGTCAGCCCATTCCCTGCACTGTCTCGCGGACTGTTCATTGATCTCCCAGGCAAGATCGCGGAGGAAGGTGTCGTCGATGATCTTCTGGTAAAAATCTGGATCCTTCCTGCCGCCGAACTCGCGAGGATCGTCCACGAAAAACTCGCTCTGCGAGATGCTGGTCGCGCCGAAGGTGTTTGTCTCGATGATGTCGGCGCCGCCCTCGAGGAACCGGCGATGGATGTCCCCGATCATCTTTGGCTGTGTCAGCGAAAAGAGATCGCCGTTATTTAGCAGATCTTTCGTCGAATTCTTGAACCGCTCGGCGCGGATGTCCGCCTCCGTCATCCCATAGGTACGGATCGTCGTTCCCATCGCTCCGTCGATGATGGCAATACGACTCTCAAGAATCTTCTGCAGAGGATGTGGGCGGTTTGTCGTCATGTTTCCCTAGTGTTTTGTAGAGGGCCTTGGGTACCGGAGTATCTCTTTTGATTATCTCATTTGGGTTCAGCCCTTTGCTTACTTATAGATGCGTATACCTTCTTACGGACTCAAGAGAAGGGGGAAATGTTCTGGGTCTTGTTCAGAAGCGTCTTGCGCGAGCGCAGCCCCACAGTGGAGCGAACTCCGATTGAGACGCGGGTCAGTCAGCGACGACGGAGCGACGTCGCCAACCCATCGCAGTAACTTGCACTCTGCTAAGCACCTACGCCAGCTTCTTCAGCTCCGGGTACCGCGCATAGATACGCCGTTGATCGTCGGAAGTTAGTTGTCCCAGCCGGATCGGTTTGTCCTGAGGGCGCGTGCCCTTCTGGTTCAGCACGTTCATCAGGCTCCATTCCCTCTGCAGCCCCTGGGGTTCATGCGCAGGCAAGTCGTACCGGGTAAAGTCGATCACCATAACGGGGCTGTTCGTAGTCCAGTTATTCAGCAGCGCCAGGCGAAACTCCTGGTTCATGAACCACCGGATTTCGAGTTCCTTCTCGGAGCCGGGCGCACCGGTTCCTTTCGCATCGAACCGGTAGTTGAGCAGCGCGTTGTTGGGGGTATGCTTCCGCCACTTCATACCAAATGCTCCTTCGGTCAGCACTTGTGTGTCCGGCCAACGGTCCTTAACGGACTGAAGCCACCAGGTGAGGTCCTTATCATGGCCAATCGATACCTCCCAGATTGCTGTCACCCAGCCAAATCCATTCAGAGCATGGCCCTGGTCAAAGTGCATGGCGGTCGTGTCCATCATCTCTTTGCGGCCCACACTTTCACCCAAATTTCCAACCGTCTCGATAGGGCCCACACCCATCCGGCTATTGAACCCGCCCTCAAACCCGTTGCGACGGGCCGCTAAAAAATCACACGTCCACCCGTCGAGGCAGACGCAGTCGATAAAATCCGCCGGTCCCTGAGCCGGCTTCAGGTAGTGTTCCCGACTGGGGTAATAGGGATAGCATATGCCGCCATCGCCATCGCCGTTGTCGATGCCGTGCTGGCTCCAGATTTGACCCTGGCAAACATGAATGCCTTCCTCAGCGGCTAGAAAGCGCTGGTTTCCCGCATCCATAAACCCCGCGACCAGACATTCCGGACGATATCCGTTGCCCACCATTTCTGAGATCAATTGCAGTGCCTTGTGAATCGTAACTCGGTTGTGCTCCCGAGTGTCGAACATGGGCGCGAAATAGCCGCCGGGAATGAACGTGATCTCATCGCCGTATTTGTCGTGATAGGAAGCGAGCAAACGCCGCGCATCTTTGTACTGCTGCCGGTTGTCGTTCAGCGCAAGCCAGCTGATCGCCCAGGTCATTTTGCCGTCCGGACAACCGCGCGCAAAGGCTTCCCGCCGGGAGCGGATATAGTCCGTGCTATTGTCCGCGGACTCGTCTTCGCCGATCGAACGGGTGGGAGTCACCTCGATCTGGTTGACGCGCACCACCGAGACATGAGTCAGAAATCGGCTCTGCAGCGTCAATTTGTTCGTGCCGTAAGCGAGCGCGTTTTTTGTCGGCGACTCGAGTGCAACAGAGGCCGCGACCCCGGCCGTCCGGCTCAAGAACTCTCGTCTGGTCCAGTGCATTGCCTTCCCTTCATATCAAGCACCCCGCCGAAAGGTCTCCGGACAACCGGTTTCACGTCCAGTGGAATTGCCTCTTGGATTCAGGTTTCGGTACAGCGGGCTAGTTCAATCGCTTGATGACAAACACCGTCTTGTCGTCGATCATGTCCGCTTCGCCCTTTTGACGGAGCAGCTCATCTTGCTTGATCGCGTGATCCAGCAACGCATTGCAGATGTCCCTGGCCGGCTGTCTGTAGTGTTCGCGCATAATCACTTCCAGTAGCTCGCGGTCTTGCTTGTCACTGCCGTCGTACACTCCATCGGTATAGAGAACAAGAATATCTCCCGGACTCATAAGTGTGATCTCACCTAGATCCGAAGCCTCTAACTCCGTTTGCCGGAAATCCATGGAGTAGTACTTCTTACGATCCGGGTGATCTGCAGGGATCTGCAAACCGAGCGCAAAAAATTGCACCATACGGCTTTCATTGATGTTCATGAACTTCTGATACTCCGCCGAGAACACCAGCGGTGGAGGATGTCCGAAATTCGCGAAGCGAAAATAACCGCCAGGGCGGAGTTCGCCGTATATCATTGTTGCGATTTCGCGTGCGCCTTCCTTCTCAATGATCCCTAATGCGTTGCGGGCGGTCACCGATTGCGCCAGCCGCAGATTGAGGTTGTTAAGCAACATGGGTGTTGCTCTGCCGTATCGGTCCAGGTCGGTAAGCATTAAAGCGTGGAACGTGTCATGCACCGTAGAGGCAATCTTGGCTGAGATGATTCCGTGCCCCTGCGCATCTACCACCAGAACACCCGCCGTCGAATAAAGATCCCGCAACTCTTCTACGACGCGCACTTGTTCCGAACTCCTCGCGAATCGGTATTCTGCTTCCATCTCGGGCCTGTAGCCGGGCGTTGTTTTCAGCCACTGCATCTGATCGTCGACTGAATTCCGTAGTAGAGCTCCAGGAGGAAGCGGTTCAAGAAACTCTTTCGACAGCCGTTGAGCCTGCTGAATGCGCGCGTCAATGTCATAACGCTGCTGAAAATTGATGTACTCGAAGAGGTCTCCACCGACAGTTCCGGCAGGAATCGAATTCCCGAACATTTCGATGCCGGGAATTTGAGGAATCGCTCCCTCCACTGGCATTAATCGCTGATGGAGGTATTCATCGATGCTCGGAGTTGTGTCTGGATTCGTCATAAGAGAGCCTGGTGCGGATGTGTTTTGTAATTTCAAATACTCCCATCATTAGAAACAGTCGGACACGGCATTACTGAAACCTCTTGCGAATTAATTCGGGTCCACTCACCTGCTCAGCCTTGAGGTTGAGATCGACCTCACCGTGCTCATCGATCTTCTTGGTGCTGGTCATCCCGTAATCCTTAAGGTTGAAGGGTACGATTCCCTGGATGTATCCTGAGCCCCCACCCTGGTCGGCGATGACTAACTTCAGCGTGGCCGGCTTGGAAACGCCGCGCATCGTGAAGGTGCCGACAAGGTCGTAGGTGGTCTTCCCCGTCTGGACAACTCTGTTGGATTTGAATGAAATGACCGTGTCCTGCGCGACGTTCAGCAAGCTCGTGCTCTTCATTTCGTCATCGTTTTTGCTGTCCGGGCAATGCACGCTCGCTGTCTGGATTTCGACTTGGAGTACGGCTGACGTAGGGTCGCGTGACGCGAAGGTCAGAGTTGCCTTCCATTTGTCAAAATTGCCCGCCAGGGGCCTCGATGATGCCGTATTGAAGCGGATTGAGCTTTGGATGGGAGTGACCTGGAAGACAGGCACCTGCGCCCGCGACGGCGGGCACAACATTGCACTCATTAGTGCGAGACAGAGGACGGGCAATCGCATAACGAGAGTCTGGATGCGAGACGCTTTCTTGTCAACCCGGCAACCGCTTCGTACGAATCCGGAGCAAAGCGATAGAAATCACTGCAGTCAGTGCCCTTCCAACCTGGAAAGGCACTGACTCGTGATTTACAGACGCTACACGCGGGCCTCGATTTCAATCCCGAGAGCCCGTGCGACACCTTCACCGTAAGCTGGATCGGCACGCTTGCAATTCTCGACGTGCCGGCGTAACACCTCTTCCGAGGCTCCTTTTATCGCACGAGCCGTGTTCTCAAAAAGCACCTGCTGCTGTGCAGGGGTCATCTTGCGGAAGAGAATACCCGGCTGCTCGTAGTGGTCATCTTCCAAATAGTGGTTGTAGTGGTCCGCGGAACCCTCCAGTTCCAGAGGTGGCTCTGCATATTCTGGCTGGTTGTTCCAGAGGCCTTTCGAGTTAGGGTTGTAGCTGATCGTCCCTCCCAGATTGTCGTCCGTGCGCATTGCGCCATCACGATGATACGAGTGGAAAGGACACTTCGGCGCATTCACCGGAATATGGTTAAAGTTCACCCCGAGGCGATAGCGCTGTGTATCGCCGTAGGAGAAAAGGCGGGCCTGCAACATACGGTCTGGTGAAAAGCTAATGCCAGGCACCACATTCGCCGGCGAGAAGGCAGCCTGCTCCACTTCGGCAAAGTAGTTATCGGGATACCGGTCCAACTCCATCACGCCCACCTCTATCAGTGGATAATCCGCCTTCGGCCATACCTTGGTCAGATCGAAGGGATTATGCTTGTGCCTCTTCGCCTGCTCATCCGTCATGACCTGGATGGAGAGCGTCCAGCGAGGGAATTCGCCCCGCTCGATGGATTCGAGCAGATCGCGACCGTAGCTTTCACGATCGGTTGCTACGACAGCGGCCGCCTCGGCATCGGTCAGGTTCTCGATGCCCTGCTGCGAGTAGAAATGGAACTTTACCCAAACGCGCTCATTGGCGGCATTGAGCATCGAGAAAGTATGGCTGCCGAAACCATGCATATGGCGGAAGCCCTTCGGAATGCCGCGGTCTGACATCACGATGGTGACCTGATGCAGCGCTTCCGGAAGCATCGTCCAAAAGTCCCAGTTGTTCTGCGCGCTGCGTATGCCGGTGCGGGGATCGCGCTTGATGGCATGGTTGAGATCGGAGAAGCGCAGAGGGTCGCGGAAGAAAAAGACGGGCGTATTATTGCCAACAATGTCCCAGTTGCCCTCTTCGGTGTAAAACTTCACGGCGAACCCGTGAATGTCGCGTTCTGCATCCGCAGCGCCACGCTCACCGGCCACCGACGAGAACCGCGCAAACATTGGCGTTTGCTTGCCGACCTCAGAGAATATCTTGGCCTTGGTGTAGCGGGTGATATCGTGCGTTGTGGTGAAGGTCCCGTAGGCGCCCCATCCCTTGGCGTGCATCCGGCGCTCAGGAATGACCTCTCGATCGAATTGCGCTATCTTCTCGATCAGCCAGATGTCCTGCAGGAGAGCCGGGCCGCGGGGACCGGCTGTGAGAATGTTGGTGTTGTCGGCGACCGGTGCACCAGTCGCATTCGTGAATGTCTTATCAGGCATGGTATCTCCTTAGAGCGTGTTTCACAGAGCGGTTCAGCCTCAAGCTGAGTACTCACGCATCAGGAATTGAGGCCGCTTGGTTTATGTCACGTAGAAATCGATAGAGGCTAGTCAGCCACATGAGCAATGGGACTTGATTGAGCCTCCGCCGGAACGACGGTGCAGAAGAGATAGCCGTGAGCGCTAGCAACGACGAGTGTCGTCTTAGCGTGCGTAATCATCAGCCGCTCCAGGCGGAGTTGCGGATCACCTGGCAGAAGTTTCCGCGAACAAATTTTGGGTCTTTATCCGCGAGCACATCTGCTTTTACGTTGCCGAAAGTCGTGTCCGGTTTCTTGTGAATGCCGTTGTAGAACGCCTGAATGATGTCTTCTTTAAAATGCGGGGAACGTGGGTATTCAGCGACAACTGCGTCGCGGACCTCGTCGGGATAATCGAAATACTTGATACCCAGGACATCCATTTCTACGCCTGCAGTTAGGAGCGCGACCACTGGGTGCATGTACTCCGGAATGCCCGGGGTAGTATGCAGCGCGATGGCGGTCCAAACGGTATAGATGTCCTCGGGGGAGATGCCGCGCGCGCTCAGGAACTTGCGCGCAGCATTCGCGCCGTCCACTTCGAAGCGGTCGGCCGCGCTGCTGTGAGAAGACATGAGCCCAACGTCGTGAAACATGGCGCCGGCGTACAGAAGTTCCGCGTCGAATTGAAGCCCGCGCCGTTTACCTGCGATTGCGGCGAAATAGTAGACACGGCTCGAATGGTTGAAAAGCAGCTCAGTGTCCGTGTCCAGGACAAAGTCTTTAATCTCTTGCGCAAGTTTGGAATCGGGAACACTCACACCACCGATCGATTTGTGCGTATTTGTCTTGGTAACTTCCATGCTTTGCATAAGATATCCTCCAAACTTTTTTAGTAAGCATTGATGCCGGGCGGCATGAAGACTCGCGTGCTAAGCCAGACATGGGGCATGAACCGGAGGGACCACTGCTTCTTGTGGAGCATTCGGTTTGCCATAGTGCACACAGGCGGAATACCGTGCAAAATGAGAGCGGGGTAGTAAACCAGTGCATCGAGTGTCACTCGGCTGACACTTCGTGTACTTCCGCGGTCACATGGTGTCATTTCGCAGTCACCCAATGGCCCAACGAATCAATTAGTTCTGGTGTCATTTAGATAAGTCTTTCGATTCGGCCAGGTTGCGTATACTTGGTGTCTCGAAAGGCAGCCGATGCAGGCATTCGTCTATCGCCGCTACGGTCCACCCGATGTTCTCGAATACGAGGAATCAGATAAGCCGATTCCTGCGCAGGGCGAGGTCCTGATTCAGGTTCGTGCGGCTTCGGTCAATCCATACGACTGGCATTTTCTGCGCGGGACGCCGTCTTTCATCCGTCTGTTCACCGGGCTCCTCCGGCCAAAATCGCCGCGCCTCGGCGCAGATGTGGCAGGCGTGGTCGTAGCAGTTGGCCCAGGAGTCACGCGTTTCAAGCCTGGCGATGCGGTGTTCGGCGTTTGTAAGGGAGCATTTGCCGAGTTCGCCTGCGGCAAGGAAACCCAGTTGGCTCCCAAGCCGGAGCGGATGAGCTTTGAACAGGCAGCTTCGGTGCCGATCGCGGGCATCACGGCTCTGCAGGGACTTCGGGACTGTGGCCGCGTGCAGCCCGGGCAACGCGTGCTCATCATCGGGGCGGCGGGTGGCGTCGGCACGTTTGCCGTGCAGATTGGTAAATGGCTCGGCGCACATATCACCGGCGTCTGCAGCACGCGTAATGTGGCATTTGTACAATCCATCGGCGCGGATCGCGCCATCGATTACACCCTTCAGGATTTCACGCGCAGCGGCGATCAGTACGACGTGATCTTCGATCTCGTTGGCAACCATCCACTCAAGGCAATACGGCGTGTTCTGCACTCGAAAGGAACATTTGTGGGATGCGGAGGCGGCGGGCCCGACAAGCCTGCGAGTGAGCTTCTGTCCATGATGGTGGAGCGCGTCGTGGTGTCGCCATTTACGAGCCAAAAGCTTACCGGGGTGTTCGCGAAAATCAACCCGGCTGACCTGAATGTTCTCGGCGACCTATTGCAATGCGGAAAGATCGAACCGGCGCTCGATCGGAGTTACCCCCTATGCGATGTTGCGGAGGCTCTCCGCTACGTGGAATCCTGCCACGCGCGAGGCAAGGTCACAATCGTGGTTGCGTAGAGCAATCTCTTACCCGCTGGCACCGGAAATTCATATCCGCTATTCTCTGGTAAACAGGCTGTCGATTCCGTTCTTTCCCCAATCTGCCCGGATCTCTCACGATGATAAGGAGGGGGCGTGTTCAGTCATCCACCCGAGAATAGTGACCATCTGCGCCAGCTACGCGAAAAATTGCGACAGGACTCCCGCGATAGCTTTCACCTGCTGGAGAATTTTTGGGACAACCCGATCTGTTCCATCCTCCACGATGAAGCCACTCACTGCATTATCGTGGTTTGGAAGCAATACGCGACCCAGATCCAGCTCCGGTATATCCATGAGAGTCTGCTCACGCTGATTTGCAAGCACCGCGTCTACAAAATTCTTGGCGACGACACAGCTCTGCCTGCCATCCCTTCGGAAGACCGATTCTGGATTATCGACGAGTGGTTTCCGCGGGCCGTGGAATGCGGCCTGCGCTTTGCCGCCAGTAAAAGGCCTGCCTCCCATTTTGGCCAGCTTGCCGTCAGCCACATCCAGTCGGCGGCTCCCGCCGGCATTGAGTGCCGCTCCTTCGAGCAGTTGCATGAAGCGAGGGAATGGCTCGAGACTGTGACGCCCGGTTAGAGAAAATGTCAACGAGAGCAGCGGACGCGGTAGGCGTCGCGGAAACCGTCAAGTTACTTCGTCGGTACACTCCAGCGAACATTCCACGGAGCGATCCATTCGCCTGATCCCAACGGGCTGTGATGCGCGAAGCTCGGCACCGGGCTTGTCGCGTTGTGGCTGTTATCCGAAGGCTCGATCGCCCACTGGGGATTGTAGGGAAGACGTTTGCCGGAGTCTGACCACATAGCGAGCGCCCGCAACTTGACCGCCTTACGTTCGTTCAGCGTCTTCGCAATTCGTTTGGAATCTCCACGTATCGTCATGACTTGATTCTGAGCCGAAGGCTGGCTGCAGTCAACTGTCCGAAGGCAGCCCTAGACAGCTACTACTCGCGGAGAGAACTGGCAACGCAAGAAGGTGCCCTCATTGTCCCGCTGCCCAGAATATAGCGTTGTGAAAGATCTGCACGAAAGTGGGGTTCTCGAAGAGATCGGCATGATGCCCCGTGAAGATGTAAACGTTGCGGGCCTTATAGTGCTCGTTTGACCAGATGACCGGATGGTCGCCTCCCATCTTGATAAGGCTGTCGGGCTGATAGGTGGATTCATCGACGCTGGCCAGCACGCGCACATTCGGACGCGGCGACTGATTCCATGTGTACCACTCCTCATGATGCACAACGAAAGACGACGTCACGCCTTTCATCACGGGATGCGTCGAGTCTTCCACCCGCACAGTCGCTGTCGCAAAGTCAGGGATGTAGCTGGTGTAGCGGATATCTCCCATAAACTTTGAGAACCAGGGCGACATGGAATAACCGTCGAAATCACCCAGCAGCGCCGCGTGATGGAAGCCGATCCATCCGCCCTTGCCCTCGGTCAGGTAGCTTTCGATAGCCTGCTGCGCGGTCGGCGTCCACATATAGGGTGGATAGTTCAACTGGATGAACAGTTTGTACTTTGCCAGAAAAGCGTCGTTGATCGGTTCCGTGTTGCCGATGTAGTCGATGGCGAAGTTATTTTCTGCGGCCAGCTTGTTCAGATAGACCTTTGCCGCATCCACAAATCCTTGATGATCTTTATTGCCGATCTCCGCAATCGCAACCACGCGAAACTTTACATCGTGCTTTAGCGCAGTGCCCTGAGCAGAAGCGATACCCGCACAAAACAGCAGGCAGAGGAAAATACTAAAAATCTTCCTGGATTTCACTTTACGATAAACCTCGACTGAGAAACATTTTCGTTAGCTGACAGCAGTTCATGGATGAATCGCATCGCCGCAATTACCATTCCATCATCGCTGTTGCTATTGGCGACGTAGACCGCATCGCTGTACCGCCGGCCTTTATTCTTTCCATCTGCCTTGATTACTTCCTAACGCTTGTTTACTATGTTGGTTTTAAAGTATCTATGGAATTTGTCTCCGGCGCAACTTTTCATTTTGTGACTGGTTTGCGTGGAAATTTCTACGAACGGAGAAGCCAATGAAGCTTCTGCGCTGTCTTGCTGTCATGTGCTTTCTGCTGGGAACCTGCCGCGCCCAGTTGCCGGAATACTATCAAACCATCAACCGGGTCACGTGGCTCTCGCAGAACATCGACGCGATTCTGCCCTCGTGGATTGCGCTCGGAATGACCGACATCCACAAGTACGCAAACGTCAAAGTCGTTGGAACGGATCATGGCAAGCCCGCGACCATATACACCTGGCAGGTCACCGGACGCCTCGGCAATCTAACCGTCAACTTTCTTCAGCCAGCCGAAGGCCAGTTGAACGCCTACAACGATTTTCTGGAAAAGCATAAGGACGGTATTTTCTCTGTCGTCCATGAGGTTCCGACCAGAGAGGCCATGGACAAGGAGATTCAGCGCATGGCCGGCCTCGGGGTAGGTGTGCTGCAACAGGTCACGTTTGAAATCGACCACGCGCCGGTGACATACACCTACTTCGACACAGAGCCACAGGGCAAATACGTTCTTGGCCTCGTCTACTGGCCCGGCGGAGCGCCCAAGCCGCTGGAGCAGAAAACCGTCTCCCACATCGCTCCCGTCGCTCGCGATATTGCAGCGGCTCGCGCCTACTGGCAGAAGCTCGGCTTCCCCGGCTTTGAACTGGAGCATGCTACGCCACGCGACGATTCGCGCTATCGCGGTCAGCCGCTTTCGCTGGCGTTTGAAGTGGGCTTCCAGCGGATCGGCTCCATCAGCTATGAGTGGATCCAGCCGCCATCCACTCCAGCCAATATTTATGAGGACTTCCTGAAACGCCATGGCGAAGGCATCCAGCACATTGGAATGCCTGTAGACGACCTTTCCCAAGCTACCGCCGCCTACGAAAAGCTCGGCTTTCCCGTATGGCAGGCCGGAGC
Organism: Acidobacteriota bacterium; assembly: GCA_013285705.1. GTDB lineage: Bacteria > Acidobacteriota > Terriglobia > Terriglobales > Acidobacteriaceae > Alloacidobacterium. Next base: position 9,409 of record JABDHA010000046.1, on the reverse strand, counting down.
ATGGGGCGATATCGGAAAGTCCAATTCCGGACAGTACCACTATATGGACACGGACAAAATCGGCGGTGTAAGCATTGAGTTAATCCACGCCTACTGATGCCAACCTAACCTTGTAGCACCCGAGCACCTGCCCTCATACGCGCCTGGTTTATACAGCGTATGAGGGCTTTTTATTACTTAGACTTTTATCGATTCCCAAAAGTAAACATTCCTTAAAAAAATGATTGCGTATTCTTACAGTTCGGGTACATATTTATTAAATATTAGTAAGTAAGTGTACTAATTCTTTAATATTTGCTCCGTTATTGCAGTTCAAGTGAGGTCCTAAATGAGAAAACTGACGTTATGTAGATTTACGGTTGCATTGGCTTTATTGCTGGCCCTCTTCCCTGCGGAGAGCACCTACTCACAAAGTACAAACTCCGGTGATATTCGCGGAACGGTAACTGACTCGTCCGGCGCAGTGATTCCCGGCGCCACAGTCACAGTTCTGAACACGAACACAGGCGTCTCCAAGGATTACCTCACCGATCAGGCAGGACTCTATGACACCTCCTCGATCGTGACCGGAGCCTATACCATCACCGTTTCTAAAGATGGATTCAACAAGATCGTCCGCGGCCCCATCACCTTGCAAGTCGGCATAACCACGATCAACGCGGACTTGAGCATCGGTACAGCCACGCAGCAGGTGGTCGTCAACACGAACGACGTTCCACTTCTGAACACCGAATCCAGTGAACAGTCGACGACTCTCGATTCCGTCTCGATGTCGCAGCTGCCGAACGTCGGCACTGACTGGGAAACGTTTTCGATTCTGCTCCCCGGAGCCCAGGGCAATACCCAGGGAACTTCCCTTTCCAACGGCTGGCAAGGCAGCAACAATCCTCAGCAGTTTGTCTCAGCCAACGGAAGCCTTCCGTATAGCGCCATCCTTGCCGACGGCGCCGTGACCACCTTGCCTTCGAGTGGAAACGCCGATGTCTCCATCTTTGAGACAGTTTCCGAACTGCAGGTCATTACCTCCAACTTCTCCGCGCAATACGGAATCGGCGGCATCGTCTTCAACCAGATCAGCAAAGGCGGTACCAACCGGTTCCACGGTTCGGCCTATGAATACTTCCAGAATGATGCGCTGAACGCCGCCAATTACGGCTTCGGCACCCCGATCGCCGTCACTCCCATCCGCTACAACAACTTCGGCGGATCGATCGGCGGTCCCATTCTTAAGAAGAAGATGTTCTTCTACTTCGACTTCGACAAGACCAACAACAACACCACCTATAACGGCTTCATCACCGTTCCCACACAGGCGATGCGCAACGGCGACTTCACCGGCTTGCCAACCATCTACGACCCCACCAGCCAGACAGTGGTCAACGGTGTCGTCACCCGTAAGTCTTTTGAGCAGGAGGGTTATGGCAACAAGATCCCCTCCAGCCTGATGGACCCAGTGGCCAAGGCCCTCATAGCCTACTATCCGCTGCCGAATGCCACGCCCCAGAGCTTTAGTCAGGGAGTGCCGAACTCGAATTACTACTACACAGCTCCGGTCAAGCTCCCTTACACAAAGTACTTTGGTCGGCTCGACTACGACATCACGCCCAGCAATCGACTGACGATGACCGACACGCAGCGTGACAACCCCACCTATAACGCAGGAATTGGCACGGCCTTCTGCCCCATGGATTGCGTGGACGGTGACGTAGACAGCAACGCTGCCCAGATCTCCGACGTCTGGAACATCACCCCGACGACGATCAATGAAGCGCGCATGGGCTTCACCTCTGAGCTGAACTACTATGTCCCTGAGTCTCTGAACAAAGGCATTCCCCAGCAGATCGGTTGGCAGTATGCCAAGGCCGACCTTTTCCCCACCCTCAGCATCTCCGGCGCCTGCTGCTACGGATTGAACTCCGGCTTCCAGGTCTTCCAGAAGGAATTCGTCTACGATCCATCCGACGTCGTCACCATGATTCGCGGCAAGCACATCATCCACTTCGGTGGAGAATTCCTGATGTGGCAGGCCAATCAGGCAAACGGCAGTGAATTCAATCCGGGCTCTTTTAACTTCAGCGGCGGATACACCCAATCGACCGTCGGCGACAGCACGACAGGTTTAGCCTATGCGGACTTTATGCTCGGACAGGTAAACTCCTGGAGTGCGAGCGTGCAGCCTGAGTCTGGCGCGCGCATGAAGATGCCGCAGGCATTCATCCAGGACGACATCAAGCTGCGTCCGAACTTCACCCTCAACGTCGGCGTCCGCTACCAGATTTTCCACGGCTGGAATGAAGTCAAGAACAACATTGCCGCCTTCGATCCCGAAGTCTACAACGCCGCGTCTGGCACGAACGGCGCCATCTGGTATGCCTCTACGGCCGCCCACGGTCGCACTTCGCTCCAGGCCGATGTCTACGGCACAGTGCTGCCCCGTGTCGGCTTCAACTGGGCGCCCGATCCGACAACCACAATCCGTGGCGGGTTCGGCGTTTACTCCTATGATTGGAGCACCAACGTATACGGCGGCGGTCTTGGCAATGCCCTCATCACCCAGGGCAGCGCAACCGATCAGACGAATGGCATCACGCCGGTTGTCACCCTTTCCGGCAGCGGCGCGAACCTTCCGTATGTCGCGCCCACAACCGACCCTACCGCGCTTAATGGACAGAGCGTAACCTACACCCAGTACCACACCCCGGTTCCGAAGATTTACCAGTGGAACGTCGCAGTGCAACGCACTCTGGGCACGAACATGGTGGCTGAAATGGCATACGTTGGCAGCCACGGCTTCAACCTCAGCTTCCCCGTGGACATCAACCAGGTCCCCGAGAATCTGCTGGGTCCCAATGACAGTCCGAACTCGCGTCCGTACCCGGTGTACCAGAGCATTTCCGGCGATACGCATAACGCCGTCTCCAACTACAATTCGCTGCAGGCATCGATCACCCGGCGCCTGACCGCGGGCCTCAGCTTTAACTTCAACTATGTCTGGTCGCACTTCCTTGACGATCAGGATTCGGCGGCAGAAGGCGGAATCGGTGGAACGCAGATTTACCAAAACTCCTTTAGGCCTTCCGACAATTACGGTGCATCAAACTTCGACGCCCGCAATGCTCTAAAGGGCAACATCGTCTACCAACTGCCGGTCGGCAAAGGCAAGACGTTCCTGAATAACAGCAGTCTGCTTGATGCGGTCGTCGGTGGATGGCAGGTCTCCTCCACCATGATCTTTAACTCGGGCAATCCGTATACGCCCTATATCAGCGGCTCCAACAATTCCTACTCCCAAGCCGGAAATTGGTATCCGAACGTAATCGGCAATCCCCTGCCTCAACACCGCACCATTCAGAACTGGTACAACCCGGCTGCATTCGCACTTCCCGCCAACGGCACTTTTGGCGACATGCGCAGAAACAGCCTCGTGGGTCCGGGCCTGAGCGTTGTCAATCTCTCGGCAGGCAAGACATTCACCGTGCACGAGGGCGTCCAACTTCAAATCCGCGCCGACAGCACGAATGCCTTCAATCATCCGAGCTTCGGTCCGCCGAACCAGTCCTTGGTTCCCGATAGCACCCCTGGCCCTGGCGGAATCACAACCTTCTCGCAAACAGGAACCAGCATTTCACAGGTAACAGTTGGCGGACGCACCATGCAGTTGAACGCGCATCTCACCTTCTAAACCTACCTTTCAACGCACAACAAAAGGCCTGCTATGAATCGCTCATAGCAGGCTTTACTTCGCGCCGATGGATACTACACCACTCGAACAGCTAGTGGAAATTTTTCCAGAATGGCGCGCAAAAACCCGTCAACGGTCAAATACAGGGCTGATCGCTACTGATGTGGCCGGATGCGTTACTCAATGGAAGTCATGAGAGCTTAACGCCAATGCGCTGCCGGAAAGAGCCATGAGACGTGTAGCCTTTACATGGACGACATTGTCCCGATTCTGCAGAACGCCTTTGACCAATAGAAATTTGCTACGAGTAACCAACAGGCGGTCGCGGTCATAGAGGGCTGGTGTGATGATGACGTTGGCGATGCCTGTCTCATCTTCCATGGAAAGAAAGATAAAGCCCTTAGCGGTACCTGGCCTCTGCCGAGCAATCACGCAACCAGCCATGTGCACGAATTCCCCATCTTTGCGCCTTCCCAACTCCTCGGCAGACAAAACTCCTTGCTCGCGGAGTTCAGCCCGGCGATAAGACATCGGGTGCTTGCCGATCGTGAGACCGGTGCCTGCATAGTCAGCGACCAGGCGTTCCTCGGTGGTCATCTGAGTGAGCGGATGTAAATCGGATTCTTCGCGCAGCCATTCGCTTTGTTGACGAAAGAGTGGTCCTTCGAGTTTTCCAGCTCGCTCCACCTGCCAGAGAGCATCGCGACGATGCTTGATCCCATCGATTTCATTGAGCGCACCAACACTCGCAAGCATTTTCAGTTCTTCCTCGGTAAGTGGCGGGACGCGTTTGCAAAGATCTTCCACTGAGCGGTACAGACCTTCCCCGATACGTGATTGGACAAGGGCTTCCGCCGACAGCTTTCGCAGTCCTGTCACATAGCCGAGTCCCATGCGCAAAGACAGTGTGCCATCCTGCTCTCGCTCGACTGTGCATGGCCAGTCCGAAGTATGAACATCGATGCACTTGATTCTCAAATCGTGTCGCTGTGCATCTTTGACCAACACCGCAGGTGAATAGAACCCCATCGGCTGGTTGTTGAGAATAGCGCAGGTGAACGCTGCGAGGTATTTCACTTTAAAGTAAGCCGATGCATACGCAATCAGCGCGAATGAAGCCGCATGGCTCTCCGGAAATCCATACAGAGCGAAAGAACTGATGTTCTGCACGATCTGATCCTGCGTGGCAGCATCGATTTTGTTTGCCGTCATGCCGGCACGAAGATCGACCTCGAGGCTTTTCATTCGTTCCCACGACCGACGCATACCAACAGCGCGGCGTAATTCTTCGGCCTTTGCTCCAGAAAAATTGGCAACCGTCATGGCCATCCTGAGCAACTGCTCCTGGAACAGAGGCACGCCCAGAGTTCTCCTGAGGGCCGATTCCAGCAAAGGGTGTGGATAGGTAATCTCTTCTCGACCTTGTCGTCGTCGCATGTAGGGGTGCATCATCTCGCCAACAATAGGGCCAGGACGAATGATGGCAACCTGCACAACCAGATCATAGAACTCTTTCGGGTAGTTGAGCGGCAGCGACGCCATCTGTGCGCGGCTTTCCACCTGAAACATGCCAATGGTGTCTGCCTGCTGCAAAACGCGGTAGACCTCTTCGTCTTCGGGCAACTGCGCCAAGTCTACTGGGACACCATAGTACCGCGGGATTAATTCAAGGCAGTCCTTGAGAACCGTCATCATGCCAAGGCCAAGCAGATCGACCTTGATGAGTCCTAGAGATGCGCAGTCCTCCTTGTCCCATTGAATGACTGTGCGCCCTGGCATCGCAGCGCGCTCGAGTGGCACAACACGGTTCAGCTGTCCCTGGCAGATCACCATGCCGCCGGAGTGCTGGCTGAGGTTCCGCGGCAAGTCCTGAATCCGCATCGACAGCTCGAGATATTTGGCAATGCGCGGATGCCGAATATCGAAGCCGGCATCCCGGAACGAATGCGCCATTGTGTCTGTCTTGCCGCGCCACGCCCATTGACCAGCAAGCTTCGATAAGCGTCCTAACGATTCCTCATCGAAGCCGAGAGCTTTTCCCACCTCACGTGCAGCAGATTTCTCGCGATAGGTGCTAACATTGGCCGTCATCGCGGCACCAAGTTCGCCGTAACGCTGATAAACGTATTGAATCGCCCGCTCGCGTTTCTCACCCGAAGGCAGATCAAGATCGATGTCGGGCCATTCGCCGCGGTTTTCACTTAAGAAGCGTTCAAAGAGCAGGTCCATGCCGACCGGATCGACGGCCGTAATCTCGAGTGCGTAGCAGACGGCAGAGTTGGCAGCACTGCCACGGCCCTGGATCAGGATGCCATTGCGTTTGCAGTAGTCGACGATATCCCAGACGATGAGGAAGTACCCAGCAAACCCGAGCTTTGCAATGAGCGTCAGCTCATGCTCAACCTGCTTCTTTGCACGCTCCAGAAGTGCTCGACTGTTCTTCGTTCCATAGCGCCGTTCAACGCCTTCTGCGACACGCTTGCGCAGAAAGCTGTCCATCGCCTCTCCATCGGGTACTGGATAGCGTGGAAACTCGTACCCAAGGTCGTTTAACTCGAATTTCAGGCGAGACGAAAGATCTACCGTTCGCTCGACAGCTTCTGGGATGTCACGAAACAGCGCCGCCATCTCGCGCGCTGTTCGAAGATAACGCTGACCATTGACGGCGAGAAGACGCCCCGCCTGATCGAGTTCGACATGATAGCGGATGGACGTAAAGAGGTCCTGAATCTCGTGGTCGTATTGTGTTGCATACTTAACGCCGTTAGTGGCAATTACCGGCAGGTTCAGCGAACGTGCGATGCGGATCGCAGCCTGGTTTCGCCATTCCTCTGTACGCTCCTGGTGACGCTGCAGCTCAACGTAGACGTTCTCGCGGCCAAAGATGCGGGTGAGAGTTTCAACTGTTTCACGTCCGGCTGCTTCGCCGCGCGTCAGTGCCGCGGCCAGTGGACCTTCATCGCCACCTGTAAGGCAGACCAGACCGGCTGCATACTGCTTCAGGTCGTCGCAAGTCGCGGCACCGTCGTTCTTGGTGGTTTCACGCATCTTGAATTGCGTGATTAGCTGGCAGAGATTCTGATATCCTTCACGCGACTCGCAGAGCAACGGCAGACGTGCCGGCTCGTCTTTACGCTGATGCGGCAACCAGGCGGGCGGGGTGAGACGTGACCCGAAACTTGCAACAGCAACTTCTGCACCAACATGCGCCTGAATGCCATTGAGCTTAGCGCTGGTATGAAAGCGGGCCGAGCCGTAGACGCCGTTGTGATCGAGCAGCGCCATCGCCGGCATGTCCAGAGCATGAGCACGCTCGACTAAGCTCTCTGGAGGCGAGGCAGCCTGAAGGAAACTGAAAGCGCTCGCCGCATGGAGCTCAACATATTGACTAGTCATAGAGAGCCACCATCTGCCACTGTTCCTGCATCAGGTCACGCATGAGACAGCAGCAAAGAGTTGACCCATCCTGGGCGCGCGCAATCAGGTCCCACTGCTCGCATTCCCAGAGAGTCGAATTCCACCACTCACCAACCGTCAGCCACGGACCATAGGCGCGCTCCACCTTATAGCTCCGTTCCCAAAAGACGAATGCCTTCGGACGGCCCCCCTGCGAGGTGACTGAAACCGTCTCCGGTGGACGGAGCTGTCGGATGGCAGACGGCAACAAAATTGGAGTGATCTCCGATGACTGCGCGGATGGAACAGCAAATGGCTCGAGATGAAATCCATCTGGTCGATGCGTGTCATTCAGTACAGCGCGACCAACATTTTCTTCACCGACGGTGGCGCGGATGCGCGCCACCGTTATATCGAGACGTGACGGTTCCGGCAACTGTGGGGAAAACAAACCGAGTTGCACCTTGCCGGTGCTGCCCGGCTCTGCCGCGAGCGTCAGCGCGAGAATTGCCGCCTGCGGTGGATGAGCTTCGAGATCTAAGTGGAGCAGCTTGATCCAGAGCTGCTTATCATTGGTCGGCAGCGCAGGCCTGACGGTGCGTGAGTGCGTCGCACCCCTTTCCAGCGTCAACGTAATCGTCACGGAGGCGAGCGCCAGAACGCGAGCTGCGGCGCGGAAGATAAGCTGCTCTAGCATCACGTTTACGACGAAGAGCAGCGCATCGAGTAATTCAACGGGCGTATCCAACTCCATGCGTTCTTCGAGCGTGAAGGCGGGCTCTACAGGTTGAAACAAGTGCGGCACCTCTCCGCGTGCTAACTGGCGAAGGCGTTTGCCGGATTGTCCCATGCGCGCAATCAGCTCTTTTTCCGGCAGAGCAGCCAGCATTCCCAAAGTGTGAATCCCCCACCAGGAGAAGGTTTCCGCCTGCTTTTCGGTGAGATCGAGGACGGCAAGCGGTAGTGAGGCGAGTGATGCCCTTTCTTCCCCTGGAGGAATAACTCTCACTATTTGTTGTGGTGACAGTCCCTTGGCAAGTGAGACCGCCGCATGAAAGTTCGTGCTAACGGAGATGCACGCTGTTACTCCAAGCGTTCTGACGCGAGTGAGGAGGCTCTGCGCCAGAGCATCAGGCGGCCCGAAGAGACTCGTGGTTCCAGCGATGTCGATGACACATAGGAAAGTACCGTCTTCGCTCCGATCCTCCACGCGCGGCGAAAATCCTCCCGCGCATTCAAGCAGGATCGATTTCGCTCCCGCCTCTTCCCTTTCCGAGCGTGCCAACACAATGGCTGATGGGAACGTGTCGACCTCTACCTGCGTCATGCCGTGAACGATGCCGAGAATGCGAGCCTTCTTATTCAGCGAGCAGACCTGCTGCAACGGCGGCTTGCCCGCCATTACGACACACGCCTTGTCGTGCAGGTCCGGTCGCAGACGCAGCAATACCTGTGCGGGAAATTCTCTGGCATAGAGGCAGGCATATAACTCTGCAGGCTTCGTCATTCAGCACCTGCCCAGCTAGTCCTGCTTCGCCAACTCGCTGTGTTTGTGCCCTGTGGTTTACGCAACGGAACTACATTTGTCGGCGCTTGCGTGAAACGTCGCCGTACGACTTCCAGACCATGCTCGATTCCGGTGAATACAGTGGTTTCGTCACAGCGTGCCCTACCCGGCTTGAATCGCAGCAGCAACTCCCCACTGCTCTTCGCGCAGGAATGTTGCGTCAGGAGCACTATGCTCGCCTGTGTCTTCTCCGCAGCAGAGCGGTAACGGAACCATGTTGCCAGGGGTACACGCGAGGCGTATTCAGACGCGATGCTGCCCATGTCCAGAACGATTGCGCTGAATCCTCCAGCCTGCAAAAGAAGATCTGTGACACGAAGCGCCTGATCCATGCGTGACAGTGGTTTGACAATTGGAGCTGGTCTTCCGCTTAGCCGTGCTGGTCGCTTTTGCGAGTTCGATTCAAAAGCTTCTTTTTCTGGTCGTTCCTTGTGCTGCAGTTCTGCACATCGCGGTGAGAATGTTTCGTGCTTTAGCAAGCCGCTGACTGCATCCGAGAATCCTTTAACTTCGTTGCGTGGATGCGGGCCGAAGCCACCACCATGCAACCCCTTCTTGATTGGTGGAGGAACCAGGTATTTCTTGGGAAGAGAGAAAGCAGGTTGCGAGAGCTGCACATGGAGCGCCGTTTGCACTCCGCAACGCACCCATAGAAGACGCGACAGATCCACGCCTGAGGCTGCCGCGGATTCGGGATGCAATACATTCGATACATCGACCCAGACGCAGACTTTTCCTGCCTGTGTCATCTGAGCAATAAAAGA
>JABDHA010000045.1:32836-34496 GCA_013285705.1 Acidobacteriota bacterium | reverse complement strand
TTTGAGATTGAGCCGCTGGTTGCAGTGAGTTTTTGGGCCTGTGCCGCGTCTAGTGGAGGAGAGACTTCTCCCGGAATAGTCTTCCCTTCTCGATCAAATGCATGAAGTTGGCCAGTGTTGGCTTCACGAATCAACGCTCTCCCATCTGGCAGAACATGAATGCTGTCAGCCGCAAAGCCAATATTCCATGATTGACGCAATTTTCCTTGAGAATCGAACGTCACGACCCGATTGCGCAATGGATCGCTGATCAAAATGCCTCCGTCATCAAGAATGTCGAAACCGTCGGGTCCTTCAGGAAGTTCTTCCGCCGCACCCGGTGAGGTGGCCAGAATTGCAGAATCCTTCCCCGAAGCTTGAGATGTCTCTTGAGAACCTACAGCAGTCAAGGGAATTCGGATGACATGCGTCATTTCGACTGTTCGAACTTCTACTTGCGGACGCCCTTCACCTCCACTCACCAGGAGAACTGCGGAAGTGCAGAGTACGGCGACAGCAAACAATCGAGTCATCTAAATGCCGATCTAAGCAGCGATAAATTTAGCGCACTTCTCTGCGGTCGTCCAGCCATTCCTGGACTTAGTTTGAAAGGTCAATGAAACATCGGAAAGAAATACATTATTGCAAGCACTAATATCTAGATATTGGTGGGCCCATACCCCATGACTCGTGTCGAATCGGACGAGCGGTGTGAGACGGCTGCAGCCGGGTTCCTTGTCTTCGCATCCGCTAACCGACGGTCGGCGGAATTTCGTCCGCATAGCGCGTTCACATCAGTTCACCCTCGTGGCGATAGTACTTATACAGGAAGGCTGCCGCCACCGCAGACAAGGTATGGAAAATGGCATGGCCCTGAACCACGGAATCAGGAAAACATAATGGCTTCCTTGTAAAAGACAACAGCCAGATGACGAGCGCCAGAAAGAAGGTGATTCCTCCCGCCAGAAACCACGTCCTACCTCCTGTGTCAAATGGCAGATTCGACCACCATGCAGTCTCGCCGGCCGGCGCCCACGAGGTCGCCGGAGATTTAGTAAATCCTGCGAAGTTCCCAATCCACAACAGCAACTCACCCACCAACGCTGCGCCTCCCAGACCTAAATACCACCACGTAGCCGTCCCATTCATACCGGGCGCTGTTAAGATCGCTGGAACCAGAATGCAAGCTGCCCAGGCCGGAAGAAACAGAAAATATTGAGGCCAAGAGGGACACTCATCCGGCCCGAAACCTAAGCAGCTTACGATGAACCGGAAGAAAGCGTAGCACGCCACAAAGCTGAACCAGACGAAGAGGGATAGGCTGTCAAACCATCCACCCCAGTTACGCAGTCCTAGGTGAAGCATCATGCTGAAGGGGCCCAGAATAATGGTCATCCCCGCGTAACAGAGGGCAAAAAAGTAGGTCACTGACATAAAGCTAGTCACTTGCGGTGGGTCGGTGAACACCAGAAACCCCAATATCAACAAGCCGATTGCGCTCAGGCTGAGAGTGGATAGGGTGTTCGCAGGCTGAACCGCAAAGCCGCCCGAAAAGACCGCGCGAACGGCCGGAGCATTTTCGCAGAAACATGCCCCGTCAAATAGACCCGTCGGCTGTGCCGCCGTCCCATCATTACTTACGCAGTCGTTAAATCCCCACGCAGCCAGCTGTTTTGATTGC
>JABDHA010000045.1:0-32823 GCA_013285705.1 Acidobacteriota bacterium | reverse complement strand
TCGGATTTTGTGCGTCGAATTTAGGAACTCCACGGGGCGGGTTGAGGATGGTGGACTGGGTTGGGGTAAAAAACTGCTTTGTCGTCTTGGACGGTGTCACCTTCGAACTCCATGGGCCCCAGATCGCAAGAGAGGTCCACAAAAGAAACCATGCAACGCCGCCAAAGAACCACCCAAAACCAGCGGATGTACTCATCTTCTCCAAAGGTAACCTCCAGTTGATCAGGTCAAACCAGACTGGGCCTGTTTCAAAGCGACAGATTTTCCATGAAAATCAGAAATGCGCGGCAGCCTACAATATCGACCGGTGCCCAGGGATCATTTCCAGCGAATCCTAATACGGTGCGCGATTGCACTCTAACAGGCCACAAAATTACACCTGACGGTCGGCGAAGGCAAGATCGATTTGCTCGCGTGAGCCAGTCAGTTCCAGGCAATAGTCTTGGCGGGTAACGCAATGCGTGGAGCAAGGCGATTTTGTCTTGACATTAAACTCGCTCCAGAATATCTTTTGCCGCACTAACACTATTCACTCGTAATGTGTTATTTAGCCTGAGCGCGATAGCGGATAACTTCTCGGCCCAACCAAAGGCCCGCAACAAAGACGCAAGTAGGTCAAAATCGGTTTTCGGAAGGCCATCAGAGAAACTATATGGATGCTCAACCGGACAGATTGTTGATGGATTGGGCCACTCAAGTGCTTTCGGGAATCTCTGTGTCTCTAGTTCCGCCAACGCAAAAAATGTCGGGGCGCGGTATCGGCCTGTATCTGCTTGAGTTGCAACACACTCCGTCGCCATCTTCCACGAAGCGGCCCCCACTACAGTTGAGCCTGCAATACTTAGTGACATCCTGGTCAGACTCGCCTGAGGATGCGCACAAGATCCTTATTGACCTCGCATTTGCTGCCCTCTCTTGTTCCGACCCTCAAATGGAAATGGAAGCAGTTCCTCTCACGGTGTGGACAGCGTTCGGCATACCGCCGATGCCGGCATTTATCTTGAGTGTCCCTGTTAGGCAAACGCGCCCGGAAGTGGCAGCGAAGGTCGTTCGTCAACCTGTGCAGGTTGCGACTTCGACCATGGTTCCCTTTCATGGAATTGTCCTTGGCCCGGGCGACGTACCGGTCGCTGAGTCGCGCGTGGAAATACCTTCGATGAGACTTACGGCGAGTGCTAACTACAAAGGCCGCTTTTACTTCCCTGCTGTGCCCGCAGAGGGCTCGAAGCTTTTGCGAGTGAGAGCCCGCGGACGTGAACTCTCGATCCGCTGCGATGAGAACTTTTCTGACATGAATAACCCACTAGTTATCCACTTCAGCCCGTTGGAGAGTTGAGATGCCATTGTCGAAATACACTTTTCCCGGCCTCTATATGGAGGAAGTTTCTACAGGAGCGAGGCCAATCCAGGCGGTTAACATGAGTACCGCTGCCTTCGTAGGCCAGGCCCCTGACGCAGGTGCTCATCTTAACCAGGCGACGCCAATCAACAATTGGTCACAATTTGTGAAGGAGTTTGTACCCCTCGACGGCGGTACCAGCACGCCTCTATCTCACGCTGTTGCAGGCTTCTTTTTCAACGGCGGATCGCGCTGCTACATCATCAACATGCCAGCCGGAGACTCGATTGCTGGAATGGAAAAGCCGCGGCGTACAGGACTTAAATTGCTGCAGGAAATTGATGAGGTTTCTATCATTGCGGCTCCAGGATGCACAGATGCCGGATCCCATGATGCTTTGATCTCTTTTGCAGAAGGCTCTAATAACTGTATGGCAATCTGCGATCCTCCTCTGGAAGTTCCGGATACGGATCTTCTGAAAATAGTCGCTACAGCTCCAGCATCAAAGAAACCCGACAGAAGCAACGATGCTCCTGGTGCCGGGCCTGCAAATCCTTCACCGCCAACTGGACTCCGTCCTCGAGTCAGCGCTAAGGGCTGCGGTACTTTCTATTTTCCTTGCATTATTGTGGCTGATGCGCTTTCTCCAAAAGGAGAGTTGGTTGCGGTCCACCCTTCGGGACATATGGCTGGGATTTGGGCGCGCACGGACGCAGAACTGGGATGTCATAAGGCTCCCGCGGGCGTAGGACTCTCGCCGAGAGGTGTCTTCAATCTCACCTATCGAGTTACAAACGAGGAACAGGGAGGGTTAAATTCCGCCGGCGTCAACGTAATCCGCTTTTTTTCACGTGAGGGACACACGGTTTGGGGAGCGCGCACTCTGGCTGAAGAGGCGAGTGAATGGCGTTACGTGAATGTTCGACGACTGGTCAACATGATCAAGGAATCGATCCTTCGCAGCACAAAATGGGTAGTTTTCGAGCCGAATACCCTCACTACATGGAAGTCGATCCGGTTTCAAATCGAACAGTTTTTGCGTCTTGTTTGGCGAGATGGTGCTCTCATGGGTGCGTCGCCGGAGGAAGCTTTCTTTGTAAAGTGCGACGCTGAAACGAACCCGCCCGAAGTAGTCGATGCGGGGCAACTCGTCATTCTTATTGGCGTAGCGCCAGTTAAGCCCGCGGAATTCGTGATCTTCCGAATCGGGCAGCACGCTGGCGGCGGTACTGCGGAAACTGTGTAATGAATATGCAAGGAGACAGCAATGGCTGAAGCTGCTGAAGGGGCACCTAAAAACGAGTCTGGCGCACAGCCAGGCACTTTTCTTGACCCAATTCGCTCTTATAATTTTCAGCTCCTGATACAAGGCGGCGGCGAGGGTCATTTCACCCAATGTAGTGATATGGCCGTTCAGGTCGAGGCAATTTCATACCGGGAGGGTGGCACAGCGCAAATTGTGCATCGCCTACCAGGACAGGTGACTTACAGCGACATCACGCTTCGCTATGGGCTGACGAATTCGTCCGATTTGTTCAACTGGATGATGAGTGCAGTCAAAGGCAAAGTCGAACGAAAGGATGTCCACATCGTTATGCTCGATGCAGATGGTGTCGGAGAAAAGATGCGCTGGAGCCTGGGAAAAGCTTGGCCTTCGGCATGGCGTGCTGCGCCTCTCGACGCTCTCGGCCGCGATGTTGCCATCGAGGAGTTGACGTTGGTTTATGAGTCCATCGACCGGTCGTAAGCACGCCGTATGGCGTGAAACTCGGATGCGATCAGTTGCGCGCAAACTTAGGAACTGGCTGGACGATTACCTCATGAAGAGCGAACCCCATGAGGTAGGGCAGCTCGCCGGTAACGAAACTCAGCGCCCATCCGCTCCGGAAGACATCCCTGTCGCTCAAGGTGAGGAGTCGCCGCCGTTGCGCACAACTTACCTTCGCGAGATGGCAGACGGACCTCCTGAGCACTGGCTGGAACTGGTCCGCAAAGGTGCTCCTGAGTTACTGCTTCATCCAAGTGATGGGGGTACTCCATATCAATCGGCGTATATGCAAACTCCTCCGGCGCGCACACCCGTGGCTCCTTCAAATTCGCCCCCAACAGCGGTTCCTTCTGATGTGAGTCCAGCGTTGTCTTCCCACGAATCAATCGCGCCGCCAGGAGTTCGCAAACAAGAAAAACCCATTGAGCCCATCCAACGGAAAAAACTACCATTGCATGCTGCAGTTAAGCAGTTATTGACATCTTTCTCTCGAAGAAACTTTCCGAAACTCAAAGAGACTGACGCAATACATGTCAAAACCAAACCCTATCCCGAGAACAGAACACCGGCACCTTCAGGAGCAACTCCAGCGAGCGGCCAATCGAGTCCGAATCGGAGAGTCCTCGAACAAAACGGTGCGGCTGTGAAGGTGTCGCGACCAAAAGTTGAGCAAAGTGAGGTGCTATCCGAGAACTTAGCTTCACAGCGGCAAGACACTACTGATCATCACCGTGCAGATAACAACATTCCAAAGCTAAATCCGCGTCCCAAAGCTCTGGAAGTCAGTCCTGCTACTGTCCAGTCAAAGTTTGCCAAAGTCATCGTGCCTTCAGAGTCGAAATCGTCCTCAAGAGTAAGCGGGTTGCGCCCTCTGGACAAAACAGTAAACGAGGCTGGCCAAACGGTACGAACTCCTCCGAAGTTCGATCAACCTGACTCGCCGACCTCATTTCAATGGGAACGTCGAGCCCACCCAGCTCTCAGAAATGTCGATGGAGTAAAACAGAATCAAGCGCTGAATTCTGCCTTCGTTGACCGGAGATCGCCCCAATTCATCCTCTCGCGTCCTCATGGCAGGCCGTCTGAACATCAGGCAAATACCTGCGAATCTCATGGTGCCCGGCCTGAAACCTTGTCAAACATTACGCCAGATCTTTGGCCGGAGTTGCCGGAAGATCAGAGATTTCAATATCAGAGTGTTGAAACTGCGGCGCGCGAATGGGAACGCTACAGAAGGCTCGATAGCGAGCAGCGAGGAGAGTACTGATGGAGCGGGCATCCTTCCTCGTCGAGAAAACTGGCGAACGTATTGATTGCCTATTGAATCCAGAAAATGTGGTCGTTCGTCGTCTCGCCGGAGTCCAGCACCGACATTCGTCAAGTGGACCGCTCACTGGAGGCAGCCTGAAAGATGATCCCCTTCTCTACACTGGCGGTGGCACCACAGAAATTCTCCTTGATCTTTTGTTTGACACCTCCCTGTCTACTTCTTCGGTAACCTCTGAAGACGTCCGTGACCTGACCCTCCCATTAGCCAAGCTCGCTGAGGGCATTGAGACAGACGATCGCAGTGAGCAGTTACCTCTAGTTCGGTTCGTGTGGGGTAAGGCGTGGAATGTTCTCGGAGTTGTAACCGCTTTGGCCGAACGACTGGAATACTTTAATGCGGACGGTGCTCCTCAGCGGTCATGGTTGCGTATGCGTTTTGTGCGAGTGAGCAGTTCCTCTCAGGAATCGGGAGACAATTGGGTTGATGATGTTTCTTCCACTGAATTGCCTAACAGCGCTGATGTTCCCGTTGAAGATCTTAAATTCTACGAAATGATCGGCACAGGCCAGAGAACTGGCCAAGAGGAAGGCACAACGGAGCGCATTGACGAAATCGCCCAGAAGGTCTACGGAAATCCGTTATGGTGGCGGCGCATCGCTAACTTTAACAATATCGATGATCCTTGGTCGATTACGCCCGGTACACTCATCAGTATTCCGCCGGATTCGGCTGCGGGCGGAACCGCATGAGCAGCGTTGCCGCCCTTCCGCAATTCACTCTCGAACTCGACGGCAGTTCACTACCGCATGAGTCCATAGAAGCGTTAACCGAGGTTCGCGTACAGCAGGCATTGTCGCAACCTAGTATATGTGAACTAACCTTTCAGATCGGCCGCAACCCACTACCCGGAATTCTTAACATTTCGACAGGCACGCATCTTCGGCTCACCGTAGCGCCAAGCACCGCACTTCTTTTTGATGGCGAAGTGACCGCGATCGAATACGCATATGAGCCCGCTTATCAACGAGTCATTCGCATTCGAGGCTACGATATATTGCATCGCCTGCGAAAGCGTCAACCGGTAAGAGTTCATGTACAGATAACACCTGCGGACTTGTCACGTGAACTGGTCTCAGACTTGTCATTAACGGTAAGCGCAGACGATCCCGGACCCGTGATTCCCCGGATCATTCAACATAGACAGTCCGACTTTGAAATGCTCGTTGAAGTAACACGGCGAATGGGCCTTTATCTCACGTTGCGCAGTAATGTGCTCCATCTCATTACGCTCGAGGGCTTGAACGATTCAGTCGCCCTTGCGCTTGGCAGTACGTTGCTCGAGACACGCGTCGAAGTGAACGGCGAGTCGGCCTGCCGCTCCGTTGTGGCCCGCGGATGGGATACGGGGAGAGTGGAAGAGCACGAGGGCCATGCCCAACAGGCCCGCTCTGGACGCGATGTGACTGCACAAGCGTCTCCTAGCAGTTTCGGAGAAGATGGCAAGCGAACAGTAGCCGGTGAAGTCATCCCTAATGATCTTCATGCCGAAGCGATTGCGCAGGCTGAGTTGGATCTTCGAACTGCGAAAGAAGTCATCTTCTGGGGAATCGCGGAGGGTGACCCCAAACTTATGCCTGGTACCCGTGTGAATGTCTCGGGCGTAGCGTCGCCTCTTGAGGGCCAATATGCGCTCACAGCAGTAACTCACCGTTTCAATCGGCAAGCTGGCTTCACGTCTGAGATTTCGTCAATGCCGCCCACAGTTAAAAGCAATGCGAAGCCAGCATCTGCAACCTGGGGACGTGTTACCCAGGTAGACGACCCTGAGCATCTGGGACGTGTCCAAGTTTCTCTTCCGGCTCTCGGCGACGTTGAAACAGAGTGGATGGGAGTACTTACCGCTGGCGCGGGAGGGGGCAAAGGCATTGTTGCAATGCCGGACGTTGGCGATCAAGTCCTTATTTTGTTTGTCGACGGCGAAACATCTTCGGGAGTGGTGCTTGGCGGCCTCTATGGCATGCATGGTCCGGACGACTACGGAGTGGAGGGCTCATCAATTCGGCGCTACACTTTTGCCACTCCGGGTGGCCAGAAAATCCGCCTCGATGATACTGGCCAATCGATTCGTATAGAGAACAAGGGAGGCAGCTTTGTTGACATGTCTCCTACGAAGGTCCAACTACACTCGGCCGTCAATCTGGAAATCGAAGCACCAGGCCGGGAAGTTGTTATTACTGGCAAGACCATTGACTTCAGGCGCGCTTAAATGCTCATCATTACAGAAGATGCAGGAGTGTTTTGCAAGCACGGACCGGGTAAGGTTTCGAATAAACCCAGTCAGGACTGGCTAACAATTGTCGGGAGACGAATCCTGGTCGAGATTGATCCCGAAGGCAGACCGATCTCTGGTTGTCCTAGCACCGTACCGTTTAAGCCTTGTCTTGTGACGCTAAAAGTAATCACCGGCTATTCAGATTTTATCCGCGCTGATGGCCGTAGAGTCTGCCTGCAGTCCGTTACAGGTTTTACAGACGGCACTCCGCCGGGCGTAGTTAAGTACGAAGTAAGATCGGCAGGGCAGGATTTTGTTTCGGAGATAGGGTGATAAACCGTTACCGAGCTTGGCGCTTTGTGCATCCCGATTTTGATTCGGCGGAGAACGCGGCAGGTTTGCGACTTACAAATCGCGGCAGCATCGACATGGTTGAAGAACATGCGTCGGTTCGACAGGCGCTGCTTCTCTTGCTTTCGACTCGTCCCGGAGAACGGATTATGCGTCCTAACTACGGCTGCAATCTCCACCGGCTCGTCTTCGCGCCCAATGATCAGACAACAGCCGGACTAGCAATCCATTACGTGGAGCAGGCCATTCAACGATGGGAGCCGCGAGTTAGATTGCTCCGTATCGATGCAGCAAAAGCTGCGGAGGTGGTAGCATCTGCGGTCCTCGAGATCACCTTCGAGTACAAAGTACTGTCGACACAGCGGACGGATCGCCTTACATATCCATTCGATCTGATGGGAGAACGAGCCTGATGGCCCTTCCCTCTCCAAACCTGGATGACCGTACCTTCACGCAACTGGTCGAGGATGCGCGGAAGAGAATCATGGCCAGTTGTCCGGCGTGGACGGATCTGTCCGTAGGTGATCCGGGAATGGCATTGATCGAGGCCTTCGCTTTCCACACTGAAACGTTGATCTACCGCCTCAATAGAGTTCCACACAAAGCATACGTCGAATTCCTCAAGCTGCTCGGCGTGAACCTGCTGCCACCCGCAGCGGCAGGCGTGCGCCTCGTCTTCAGCTTAAGGACACCCGCAGCGAGGCCCTTGGAAATCCCACAAGGCACTCGCGTGACTGTTGCACGTGCTGACAGCAGCGGTTCAGTTCCGATTTTTGTCACAACTGAGAGCGTCGTAATACCCGCGGAGAAAACCGAGGTTGATGCGACTGCCCTTCATTGTGACTTGGTTGAAGCAGAGCTGCTCGGCAAAGGAACGGGGGCGCCCGGCCTCTCCCTTCAGGTCGCGCGGCCGCCGATCATCGCTCCAACAGAAGACGTATTAGATCTCATTGTGGGAGTTGAATCGAGCGAGATGGACCTGACAGCACGATCCGCTGGCAGGGAGTTTGGAGGCAAGTCTTACCGGACATGGAGAGAGGTCGAGAACTTTACAGAGGTGGGCTCGGACAACTTCGTATACGTCGCAGACCGTATGTCCGGGACGATTACCTTTGCTCCCGCGATCCGAATGCGCAACGAAAAAGGATCGTTGGAAGAAGTGGCTCGCGCATTGGCTGCAGTCCCCCCTCTGAATCAGGAAATTCGTGCATGGTATCGACGTGGAGCTGGGCCACAAGGCAACGTTGCGGCAAATACGCTGACGGTATTGAAGGACCCTATTGCTGGGGTCTCCGTTACAAATCCAGAACCGGGCGTAGGCGGCCGCTCCGCAGAGACTCTCGATAATGCACTGTTGCGTGGACCGCAGGAATTACATTCGTTGCAAAGAGCTGTCACCGCACGCGATTTCGAACTTGTCGCCGCACGGTCAGGTTCGGTTTCACGAACCCGAGCTTTTACGAAGGCCGCGCTTTGGACGTACGCACCAGCTGGCACTGTAGAAGTGGTTCTGGTCCCTTTTGTCGAAGAGGCGAAGAGCGATGCTGGTGTTAGTGCCTCGGAGCTCCGAGCTTTGCAGACAGACCAAGCTCGGGACCAGATCCAGCAAGCACTCAATGAGCGTCGGCCCTTGGGCATAGCCTGCTTTGTGACGTGGGCCTCATACAAACCAGTCAAAGTCAAAGCACGCGTCGTCAGGCACGCTGAGGAAGATAGCACCGCACTCAAGAAGCGGGTGTTGCACCGGCTCTATCAAATGATCAATCCAGTTCCCGCTGGGATTTACCATGGTTGGCGCTTTGGACAGGCGCTCAGAATCTCTAACGTATATGACGCCGCGCTCGCGGAGCCCGGAGTAAGTTACGTCGACAATGCCCAGTTCATCGTGGAAGAAGTCCCGGAACAGGATGTCACGTGCCTCCAAGCGGATTTCTTCCAGCCGCAAACATGGTACGCGGGCAAGGATGACACTATTTATCGCTCTCTCGATGATGGTGAAGGCTGGGCCGCGGCCGGAAGATTCGAGAACCAGATTGTCTATGCTGTCAAAGCCCATCCCGACCTGCCGGGACTGGTCGCAGTGTCTACTCAAAGCTCGAATGACCAGCGCGGGTCACAGATCCACGTCTCCATCGATTGTGGCGAAACTTGGACCGAGAAAGCTCGAGGTACGTTCTCCGTGCAGGACATCGCGTGGACGATGCGCGATGGATCGCCCGTTCTGTTCATGGCAACCGACGTTGGACTCTATGAGCTAGTAATGGGAGCCGATAGCTCGCCTATCCAGGTCTTTGTGCGCACCGGCGATGAATCTGTCGGATATTACTCAGTTGTAGCTGCGAAAGATTTCAGAGGCGATATCAGCGTTGCCGTCGCCGCCAGAAATAGCGGGGGGATTTTCCTCTCCAGCCAGGGAGGCAAGGGAAACACTTTTCGCAATATTGGTATGGCTGGAGAAGATGTCCGCATTCTCGCCGTACAAAAAGATGGTGCTCTTTCATTCCTATGGGCCGGCTTAGCCGCCCCGGTGGTGGGTGACACGGGAAAAGGATGCAGTGTCTGGCAACTGCTAGGCGCGGAAGACCCTGCAGATGGTTGGCAGACATTCAACAAGGACTGGTCGGGCGGAAGTTGCATAAACCTGGCATTTTCCGGGTCGAAGATTTTCGCCGGTACCTATGACGCAGGAGTCGTCAGCCTGGAAGAGAGAAGCGAGCGGAATTCGTGGCAGGCTCCGGATGTTGGCTGCGGCCTTCCAGCGGCCTCCAAGCAACACCTTTTCCGGCGCATGGATGCACTCGCTGCTGCTCCTCGCAGCTCCGTGCTCCTTGCCGGCACAAAGTCTGGAATCTATCGCACTAACGACGAGGGTAAGACCTTTCAATTTTGCTCCAGTAAAGTATTTACCGACAAAGTGACACTTCCGCCGAACTGGCTGTTTTGTTCCGGCGAACACGAAATCGAGGTCGTATCAGAGGATGAAACAGGAACAGATTAAGCGGCTCCTCCCTGATGTTTTCCAAAGGGCGGCGAATCCGGGTACGCCCCTGCTCGCTATTCTCGGCGTCATGCAGGCTTTGCATGATCCACCAGAGTCAATACTCGCTTGTCTGGATGTTATCTTCGATCCGCGCAGGGCTCCAGATAGTTTCGTTCCCTATCTTGCTGGCTGGGTCGATCTCGGTGTACTTTTAGAGGACATACGGGGAGGGAGTTCACCTGCAGCCGTTTCCCTGTCTACAGGCTTAGGGCGTCTTCGAGAACTGACTGCCTCAGCTGCAAGATTGTCGGAGTGGCGCGGCACACGAAAGGGACTGCAGCTCTTCCTGCAAATAGCCACAGGTGCGAATGATTTTCAGGTCGACGAACAGGTGACTGGACCGGACGGCAGACCCAGACCGTTTCATATCAAGGTCAAGGCGCCTGAAACGCTCGTCCATCACCGGTCACTAATTGAAAAGATCATTGAACTCGAGAAACCCGCTTATGTGACTTACGAATTGGAGTTTTAGTTCCGAGGTGGAGGAATAAGATGGCAAAGCTCTTTCAAATTACGCTTCCTGATGGAATGTCCGAGCTAAAGCTCGACAGTCAAGGGCGAGCGACGCTGCAATACAACGTGGCAAATAAGAGTGCGCGTCCCATCGACGCCCGCGCCGTTTTGGTCCCCCTGCCGCAGAGCAATCCTCCTGATCCGAATCATCCCGTAAGCAAGGGTTGGATTAAGGTCACTGGCACTACCGATCAGCATATGGAGGCAGACAAAGCCTGCACCTATACGGTCAACATAGCTATTCCCATGCAAAAGAACCCGGCACCTCCGGGAACTTATAGCTTTCGCCTGGATGTCGTATCGGTTGCCAAGACGGATGAGGGAGACTCTAGCCAGCCCTTGAAGTTCACCGTTACAAGTGCTCCGAAACCACGTCCCAAATGGGGCTTGATCGCCGCCATTGCGGCAGTTGTGGTGGTGTGCATCGGTTTGCTTGTCTGGGCGCTCACCAGACATTCTACAAAAGGCACCACGTCCGGCGACAACTCTACGTCAGGGAGTTCGACATCCGCCGGTAGCACGAAACCGGCTAAGACAACAGTTCCAAATGGCTTAGCGGGCATGACTTTGAGCGCAGCAAGCAACGCACTTCATACAAGCAATCTGACCGTGGGACTCATACAAGGTGATGGGACCACTGTTATTTCTTCAGCCCCGGCCCCGGGCACGACAGTTGAGAGTGGCTCCTCTGTCACGTTAACGACCCAGTCCACCGCGGCCTGTGCGCCCCCCAACAACTGCGTTTATCGCGGTGCTGCGCTTACACAACGGATGCAAACCTTAGGAATCAACCCTCTGTATCAAGCTCGCCCCAAATAAAACCTTCCCCGCGCGGGGAGGGTTGTCCTCACATCGCGGAAGGGAGATCGGCAATGTCGGGAACGAAAGTCTTGTTAGTAGTGCTCGTGGTGATTGTGGTCGCCTTCATCGTGCTCACAGTGATGGGCGTGAAGACGAATAAGAGCGATTCCAGCACAACTGCTGATAATTTCAATTCCAGTTCCTATTCTCTGACGAGCAGCTTAGGACCAGTGCTGGCAAAATTTGGCCCAAAGCTCAGCCCCAATCAGATGAAGCCATCTGCCACAAGTTTCAATTTACAGACCAAACCAACGTATGTTGTGAGCGTCGGAGCCGATTCGAGCAATCAGTTTCGCACGGCCAAGTTCGTGATCCAGCCGGCCTCCGGCACTCCTTGTGCAAGCATTTCCTATCAAGCATCAAACCCACCGAAGAACACACCGTCGACCATCACAAATCAGAGTTCGACCGGCGGCGGCAATTCAACCAAACACCAGATTTCGATCACTGTCCTGTCTGGCGGAGGAACAATTACCGTAGCACGAAGATCTTCCGTTGCACCTGTTGGCTGTCTTGTTAGCCTCCAGTAGTCCGTGAACAAATACACCCGAATTCATCTCAAGTCACTACACGATGACCTTGACGACAGAGATGATTCCGCCAATCAAATAGACGACTGCCCATATTGCCCCGCACACTCCACAAACGATCGCGGCAATCCTGTCCACCGGGTTCACCAGGAAGCCCGGCACCAATCCGTACAGGAATGCAATGATAAGGTTTTCAAGGAATGACGTCAGAATAATCAAGACAAGACCCTTATTTTGCAGGAACCGCTGCTGCGCCAGCACAAGGCAAACGGCAAAGACGATCTTCAGCGTCATGATTAAGCTCAGTGCAATGCGCGCTGTGTTTGTGTCGAAATGAGCCCAGGCCGCAAAGTAAACAATCGTCCCAAATGGAACCGCAAGCAGCAAGCTGATCATCAGAAATAGCATTGTCAGATTCTTGAAAATGCAGACGATGCAGCCCAATAGCAGAGAGAAAGAAACGATTACCGTCACAATCCCTTGCACTTTGCTTTGCACCCGTTCCGGCACCAGTAAAGCGATGGCAATGATCAAAGCCGCAAAGAAGATCAATCCGTCCAGATAAGCCATCGAAGGGATCGCCTGTCCTGTAACAGACACATTTAGTGCATTGGCAGAGGAGGAACCGTTGCTTATCAATGCGATTGACGATAGTTCCACCAAGACGGTGAGCCCAATAGCGATCAGGGCAATTATGAAGATCGGTTTGCGCATGCTGTCCAGCACTTAACCTGCCTCCGTGCAACTCATGTTTTTAAGATTTAGTACCTGACCCGAACGACATTGCAGAATAAGAAGCCTGTCAAATGACCATCACAGCGACGTGGACCGTGATTCTTGTGATCGTGTGAAAGCCGGCATCCCGCCTCGTAGTTCTTACTCTCAGGATCAATATGGATTACCCGGCAGGACCGAATTCTACTCTTGTTTAGCGACTTTGCAAGACGAAATGCTGGTTTTCGACTGCCGGAGATATGGACAATAAATACAACTAATGCTTTTTAAGGCCAACGAGGAGCCAGCCAAAAAACGACCTGCGCAAACTCCGGACTGAGTATATAGTGAATGCCGTAAATTCAAGTGAAGAGGCCTCTGGGCTCTTCAGCTAACTAACGACATACTCCCGACCGGAGCCACTTATGGGGAGAAATACGGCCAGCTGGTGAAATGTTCAGCTTCAGTTACGCACCATCGTCATGATAGGTATCACCTGTCAAGTCAATTATTGCCGAAGTAAGGCCTCGCATGAAGCGCTGCTTGGTGAGAGAGTTAGTCTGCATACACTGATTCGCACGCAACTCTGGAAGTGACTGTGACGGGCCAAGTTACATCGAGAGGAGTCTCATATGGCCGTGCTTCGTGTTCTGCTCGGTTTGGTTTTAGGTTTCGGCATCACCTTCGGCGTGTTTTACCTGATTCTTGACAGGGTCGTTCAGCCTCCGGCTCAAAGCTCCATTCCGACTAGTGCCGGATCAGCGTCGCACACTGGCAAAGGAGTGGGAACAAAACCCGTTCCCAACAAAAACAAAGGGGCAGGAAATAAGGGCGCCGCGCCGGCCGGAAAACCTCCAGCTAAGAGCAGTGCGCCGTTGATTGTTGCGCTAGTCTGCGGAGCACTCTCCGCCATTTATAGCGCCATCGCCTTCGGCAAACGCGCTTACACTTTCGGCATTTTCAGCATCCTTGGCTATCTCCTCGACATAACCTGGTCTCTACTCAACACGATGGCGGGGTTGCTGGTGTGGGCGCCTGCCTGCTTGATTATCGGGGCAAACTCGCTCGACTCTACAGACGATTCCCAGCGATCCGGCACTCTGGTCTTCGACAAGAATCCGCGCGGTGCCGGATGGGTCACAACCATCGGAACGGTCATCGCTGGAAATTGGTGCTCGCATGAAGAGACACATGTCTGGCAGGCGCGCATTTTTGGGCCGGCATACTTGCTGCTGTACGGAGTCAGCTTATTGCTGAACATGCTGTTTCGTCTCATCACTGGGCAGGTTGCGCAGATTGGCAACGAGGCCTACTACAGGGTTTGCTTTGAAGACTGGGCTTATACGGCAGGATCCACATCGGGGAGCGACATCAACTGGGGAATGTGGTTTCTTTGGTTCGTTGTCAGCATAGGCTATACAGCGCTCTTTGCATTGCTGGCAGCTGGAATCGCAGCAAAGATCACTCTTCTACTTATTCTCGGCCCCGTGGGTATTGCGGCCTATTGTCTGATACGCGCCTTTACTCCTAGAAATGGTTAGGCGGCAGGGAAACCTGCGTACTTCAGGCTGACACGGAAGAAGCGTTAAGGCCCTCATGCGCATTCGCTTAGCTCCGGCTTGGACGAAGATACAAACGTAAGAAATACGACTAGTGCCCTCGCGCGATCAACCTTGGGTGCGGCGGGAGAAATGAAGTGCGGAAATTCCGGGATAGGTATATAGTGATCGCGCGGCGAGAGAGATCTTCTAAATAGGCGCTTGGCTTTCGCCCCTTAAGTGATGGTCGTCGTGGCAGCGTGCGAAACGATTTCAGTTATGACCTCACCATTCTTTCAAGACGACGGGCCCGATGCTGTGCCAACACACGAATGCACAGCCGATTCGAGCAAAGCACTCCCTCTCTAAAGCTGATGTGCCTTTGGCGTCGAATCCATTGATGTTGAACAAATTGTTTTGATGAGCGCGCCTCTGAGGCGGCTGCTCTTTTTCCCGAGGAGACTTCAATGGTTGAGCGTATCTTCAATGACCCACTTGCGTGGGGGATTCTTGGCATATTCGGCGTCTTGGCGTTCGCGCTTTCATTAATTTTCAAGGATGACTTTGACACCGATACATCGATGGGCGGGGCGCTTCTACGCGGCCTCGAAGGGCTGGTCTTGTCGGCGCTTGGTGCACTGCTGGCACGGAGTCTGATCAGCTTCTTGTTAGGGTGGGCTAACGATTCTGAAGTTGCCGGATTCGTTGTTGGCTGGGGTTTTTTCCTGATTCCTGGCATCGTCGACACTATCGTTTACATCATTCAATTTTTGACCGGTGCGCATGGCCATCCACTATTAAGCACTCCACAAAATCTGCTGATGTACGCGACGGCAGTGGGGGGAATGTCTGGAATGGTGAGCGGACTCTGGCGTATTTATAGGTGGGACGGCTTAGGCTGGATCGCCTTTCCTCTTGACGTGACGTGGGCGCTGGCTGGCAACACCGTTGGCTGCCTCCTCCATTTTGTAAATTTCCTGGGATTTAGACTGTCGCGGTTGCTTGGGGATGGCACTTGGGGAATGCATGCATCCGAGATCAGAAAGAACGCTCATCGCTATGAAAAGAAATCTTTCGGCCTAAAGCCTGATTACGCTTTCACCCAAGGCGCAGTGATGAGCAATCTGAAAGACGGCCCGCGAGATGACCTATACCGTCATGAAAAGACCCACGTATGGCAAAACCGCTGTTTCGGCCCAATGTACACCTTGACTTATGTAGGCTGGATGGCCGCTTGGATTATTCCTTCGTTCTTTGCAGCGACCATCAAGATAGGATTCACAAACATTTTTCGTGGAGCCCAGGATTGGTGCTACTTCAACAATCCTTGGGAGACCTGGGCCTACAACGTTCAGGGCTGTCCAGAGCGTACTAACATCGAGGGGGTAACTGAAGATGATAAGAAGCTCATATGGCCCCCCAAATGGGTAATCGCTTGGTCAATTCCATTTTTCCTGGCTGCAACCGCACTGGCAGTTCTAGTAGTCAATTCTGTTTGGGTAGATAGCGGAATGAACGCCGTCGCGACGCAGGCTCACGCTGGGGCGCAGAAGCCTAAGTCCCAGCCCCAGAGCAAGCCGCATGGTGCGCCCCCGCCAGCCAAGCACCATTGATTTCATCTAGGCGCCGGAGTAACCATAACGCGACTGTTAGACGCCAGATAGTCATCTCACTTTACTCGTCGCGAAGAAACACGGCGAAGGAGCTTTTAAATCCGAGGAGAATTAATATGTCTGAACTTAGCGCCACGTTTAGAAGTAACTATGGAGAAAGCAGGCACTGGACAATATGGGATCAAGGGCGTGACCCTAATGCCCCACCTGTGATTTTCGATGGATACCTCGCACCAAACGATGTTACTGCCGCACTTCCTGTGTACAGCGGCGATGGAATATACGGTCAAATCAAATATCAGCGGTCAGATGGCCCGCTGCAAGCCGGAGTGTCCGTGACAGACGGCGCTGAGATATCGATGGACTAGGCCCATTGGCTGGCCGCACGAGATGCGATCTGACCCAGGTCACAGAAACTAAATTGTCAAATTCGGAGTTGGTCGAGGAGGAATCAAAATGTCAGTGTGGAATTGGATTCAGCTGGTTGTGGCTATTATTGCCGCGCTTGTGTCCTATCTTGGAAAGGGCATGAACAAATGGCTGGGATATGCAATGATCCTGGGCGCCGGAGGCCTGATCATCGGAATGAGTATCTACCAGCAAGACTATAGGTTCTTGGGCTTTGGGATATTGGCGATAATTTTTGTTATTGTTGCAGTCATCTTCAACTACGCCTCCGAAGGCAAAGCTGATGACGATACGTTGGGGGGACAAATCAGCAATTTGCCTGATTGGGTTACGTGGGCCGGAATGGGCCTGTTTGTGATAGCTATTATCCCTTGCTTTGTGCTGAAGGCACCTGTAAATGAAAGTGGAAAAGTGCCTCAGACGGGGCAATCGCAACAAGAGCTGGCGAAACGGGGCCCTACAAAGCCACCTTCTAAGACGCCACCCAAACAGAAATGATGCTTTTGAAACATTGGTGAACGATGACTCAAGTCATGGACTAGGTCGCTGTTCGCCTTCCCTTGCAGCGCAAGGAAGTCTTTGTAGCAATCGGCCGGACCACTTTGGACCGTTGTCACTTGATATGGCATGACGGGTTGGGACACGGATGCGAGGTCTCGGATTTGCCCACTGAATTCTCAGACGGCGAGAACGTGGAAGCGCAGTCGCCGAGAGGCGACTTATCAGTTCGCTAACGCGAGATTTCCACTATCGGCCGACCAATCTAACAGGACCGGTACAAGTTGCAGGTGTTGCTGGCCGAATCCGGCGCTGGTACCCGTCAGTGCACCTGAGAAGGAGGAAATGAGATCTGGTGGGCCCACCAGGACTTGAACCTGGAACCAAAGCGTTATGAGCACTCTGCTCTAACCAATTGAGCTATAGGCCCTTATACCGAAGACCTTCTCACGGCCGCAATCGAGCGTAAGGAAGCGTAATAGAGATTAGTTTACCGTAAATAAGTGAATTATGAGTTCGCTGCTCTAACCGATTGAGCTATGGGCCCTTACCTGGCACTTACTATTCGCAACATGAAACTAACAAGGCATCTCGCCCGCGTTTTTCCAGAACTCGTATGTCTTAAATGTAATACGTCCTGGGTGGCTTTCATAGAGTTGCGATAGGACACGAAAGAGCGCTTGCGCTTCAGGTTCAAGCCCGAGCAGGCGCAACGAACGCAGGATGCGGGTCAGGCGAAGGTGATTGTGATTGCCAGGAGTAAGCCAGTTGGACGAACGTACGGCGAAGTTCTCTGCGAGCTCTATTTTCTCCGAGCAAAATTCCACTCCGTAAAAACGCAGCATGCGCATGAAGGATTGCCTCAGTCGACCTTGCAACTCCTCTGACGCGTGAAAGGCTGCGATCGTTTCTCTGTCCAGGACTGGTGCGCTTGGATTGGCGCCGCTTCGATCAGGCAGCGGAAACAGCCATTGGATGAAATCGTGCACTGCTTCGAGCTCAGTATCGGGCCACGCAAGAATCTCATCCAACGTGCGACCCTGGTCGTCTTGACCACCGCAATAAAAGTCGAGGATTTCCCGGCTCATGTTCCATCTCAGACGCTCGATGCGCGCAAAAGCCCCAGCAAGCCGGGGCTTTTGCAATCAACCGCGAACAAAGAGAGCCTAGACGGTAACTGCCTTGGCGTTTTCTGACTGGGTTGCCACTGAATTCGGCTTAGAGTCAGAGGATTTTTCGCTGCCGGGCTTGCGAATATCGATGCCGCCTTTGAAGAAGGCGCCGTCTTCGATTGAGATGCGTTGAGCAACAACGTCGCCTGAGAGCGAGCCTTCGCTGCGGATATCTACCCGATCACTGGCGTTCACATTGCCGCGCACTTTGCCCAGAACCACGATTTCACGAGCAGAAATGTTTGCGGTGACCTGGCCATTCCGGCCAACCGTGACACGATTGCCGGGCAGGTTGATGGAGCCTTCCACCTTGCCGTCAATGTAGAGCGATTCGGAACCAGTCACTTCGCCTTTAATAATGAGGCTTTTACCGATGGTTGCCTGATCGGATGAAGCAGGCTGTGCGGCTGCCGCCGGAGCACTGCTGCGCGCGGCGGGTTCAAAGCTTGGGGTTGCAGGGGCGGCCGGCCGAACTGGCTCGCTTGGGGTTGGCGAAGAGCTTCCGGTCTGATTTGGTTTCCACATCTGTTGGGGTTTCCTTTCTTCTCCTCTATATCACTTCCGGAAGGAACGGCGGGAATCCCTCGCCCGCTCACTACTGTTCCGCGACGGAAGTTTAAACCTGGTAGTAACGTCGAACTCAGTCCCATTCGAGGGAATCGTGCACACCTTCGAATCCGCGCAGTCGGCGCTGCCTGTCTGCATCTTAAACATGGTTGCTTGAAAATTGCACCCTATTCGCAAAATCTTTTCTGTGGGTGTGTGACTTGATATGGTTCAAAGAGGAACGTTTTCCGCTTCCTGAGCCGCCATTATGACTGACCGTGAATTGATACGCCACATCGAGCGCTCTGCCGGTCAGCGGGCAGGCTATAAACAACTCATCCGTGAATTTGGCCTCGGCGGAGGCCGCGAGCGCCGTCTGCTGCTCGAACACCTGGCACGGCTGACCATGCGCGGCGCTCTCGTCAAGCTGGACCGCGACCATTGGGGCATCCCAAAGGCAGTCGCCGTCCGGGACAATCTGTTGGCCGGGCGGCTCGATCTCCATCGCGATGGCTTCGGCTTTGTTCGCCCCACAGACAGAGCAAAAGGTGGGGAAGACGACGTTTTTATTCCGCCAAACGAGCTGAACGGCGCCATGCAGGGTGACCAGGTACTGGTGGAACTGGCTCCTCCGCGTGCCGATGGACGCAGGCTGGGACGCATTGCGCGCGTCTTGACGCGCAGCAACCCAACGGTGGTCGGCACATTCCATTACGCGCGAAGCGAAAGCGCACAGGGGCATACCGTCGTTCCCTTTGACGAGCGTATGACCCAGCAGATTTTGATCCCTTTTGGACAGGAACTGCCTTCGCCTGAATCCGTAAAAAGCAATCCGCATCGCGTTCTCGGTGAAGAGGCAAAGCGGCAGAATTTCGACGATCTTGAGGGTCTCGTCGTTGATGTCGAAATCACCGAATGGCCTACTCCAACCCGCGCGGCGCGTGGGCGCGTGATTGAGATTCTGGGCGATGAAGATGCTTTTGGAGTGGATGTAGAGATTGTGATCCGCAAGCACCACCTGCCACATATCTTTCCGGAGAATGTGGTCGAAGAAGCGCGGGCTGTCGCCTTTCTTGATCCGGAGGTAGTGGCCGAGCGGCGCGACTTCCGCGATCTGCCGATTGTGACCATCGACGGCGAGACCGCGCGCGACTTCGACGATGCCGTGCTGGTATGCGAGCACAGTGATGGCACATTCGAGCTGCAGGTGCACATCGCCGACGTGGCGCAGTATGTGTTGCCTGGAACAGCGCTCGATCTGGAAGCGCGGCTGCGCGGCAATTCCGTCTACTTCCCCGACCGCGCGATTCCCATGCTGCCGCAGGAGCTATCGACAGATATTTGCAGCCTGCGGCCGGATGAAGACAGGCTGGTGCTCTCGTGTCTGATGCAGATCGACGCACAAGGCGATGTGGTTGGCTACGAGGTTACCGAGGGCGTCATTCGCTCGGCGCGACGCATGACCTATACACAGGTGCACGCGATTCTTGAAGGCGACGAGGCTCTCCGGAGCGAATTTACGGCTTTTGTCCCGGACTTCGAGCGGATGAAGCAGTTAGCACTCCTTCTGAATAAAAAACGTGAGCGGCGCGGCTCGATCGACTTCGACCTGCCGGAGCCAATCATCGAATTCGATGAGTTTGGTGCGATGAAGAGCGTCACGCGTTCGACGAGGAATTGGGCGCACCGCCTCATTGAGGAGTTCATGCTCGCCGCGAATGAGTGCGTTGCCTCATGGGTTGAGCAACTCGGCATGGCCTCGATCTACCGCATTCATGAAAAGCCGGAGCCCCGCCGCGTCGTAGAGTTTGAGGAGACAGCAGCGACTTTTGGTTATTCACTGGGCATCGGCAACCTGCCTGTGCGCAAATTCCAGATGAAATCCGAGCGCCGCGAGCAGCGTGGACAGGGCCGCAATCCGCGCCAGCACGAGGTGCCGGAAGACATCGCCGTGACGCCGCGCATGTATCAGCGGTTAACCGCCAAGATCGCTGGAAAACCCGAGGAGCGGATTCTCTCCTACCTCATGTTGCGCTCGCTCAAGCAGGCTCGCTACAGCGAGAAGAACGAAGGCCACTTCGCGCTCGCGGCTCCTTGCTACACGCACTTTACCTCGCCTATTCGGCGATATCCTGACCTGATCGTCCACCGCATCGCCAAGGCCCTGCTGGCAGTGGGCGTAAGCGGCGAGGGCAAGCTCGTCGCGGGCGAACCGCATGCTGTGCATGCGTCGCCGTGGAATGAGAGCAAAATCCAACACCGACGCTCAGAGAATGAATCTCCCATTCCGGAACAGGAACTTGCGAATATCTCCCAGGAGTCAAGCGAAAACGAGCGCCGCGCCGCCGATGCCGAGCGCGAACTGGTCGTGTGGAAGAAGGCGAAGTTTATGCGCGACCGCGTCGGCGAAGACTTCGGCGGAATGATTCTGAGCGCTACGAAGTACGGCCTGTTCGTCGAGCTGGCTGATCTTTTTGTCGAGGGCCTGGTGCCCATCCAGAGCCTCGGCCAGTTGGATGGCGATTATTACACCTACCGCGAGAACACGCGGCAGATTATCGGCGAACACTGGGGACGCAAATTCACCTTCGGACAGCGAGTGCGCGTTGTACTCGACCGCGTCGATGCCGTGGAACGCAGGCTGCAGTTTTCGATCCTCAACGACGAAACTGCCGGTCAATCAGAGTCCAAACAGGGTGAAAAGCGAGTCCCGTTTTGGGGCACCAAAAGTGTCGGGAAGAAATCACGCAAGCAGAAGAAGGCCAAACGCAGCATGCAGCAGCAAGGTACAAAGCCAAAGAAGTTTGCAGGCAAGAAAAAGCGACGCAAGTGATGAGGCGACACCCGCACAGTAATCCTGTCTTCCTCCGGCCGGTATGTTGACTCGCTAACTTGCTGCCTTGCTGCTTACAATGGACTTGAAAGGTAATTTCGACACGATGGCACATATGGTGTTTTGTTCGCGTTATAAGCAAGAGCTGGAGGGGCTCGACGAAGCTCCCTTTGACAGCGATTTTGGACACAAGATTTATCACAACGTCTCAAAAAAGGCCTGGCAGGAGTGGCTTGAGCACCAGAAAATGCTGTTGAATGAATACCGTCTGCAGCCGTGGACGCCGCAGGCACAGGAGTTTCTCGTCGAGCAGATGGAGCGCTACTTCTTCGGCGAAGGTTCCGAGTTGCCCAAGGAATACGTTCCGCCGTCAGGTCACTAAACTTCGAGAATTGAGACGAAAATGAACGAAAAGAAGGCTGTTTCAACGAAAAGCGCTCCAGCGGCGATAGGTCCGTATTCACAGGCCGTGCAGGTTGGGGATTTCCTTTATACCTCCGGACAGGTGGGGCTCGACCCGGCAACCGGCGCATTGGTTGAGGGCGGCATTGAAAAGCAGACGACGCGGGTGCTCGATAACCTGAACGCAGTGCTCGAAGCCGCCGGAACTGATTTCGCGCATGTCGTCAAAACGACGGTTTTTCTCAAAAATATGGGCGATTTTGCTGCGATGAACGCCATTTATGGCAAATATTTTGCCCCGGAAAGCGTAGTCGCTCCGGCTCGTTCGACGGTCGAAGTGGCACGTCTGCCAAAGGATGCTCTGGTTGAGATTGAGGCCATCGCGAAGGTGTAACGTTCCGGCTGATTTTTCATCCAATGCTGGTGGAGCTTGAAAACGATGGCTGAGACAAAAGTTGGAAAAGTCCACAAGACGGAAGAAGAATGGCGCCAACTGCTGACGCCGGAACAGTTCCACATCACGCGCGAGAAGGGTACGGAGCCGGCTTTTACCGGCAAGCTGTATTACAACCACGACGACGGCATCTACCGCTGTGTGGCGTGCGGCGCGGGGCTGTTCACTTCCGATAAAAAGTTCGAGTCGGGCAGCGGCTGGCCCAGCTTCTGGCTGCCGGTAAGCCCGGAAGCTGTCGAGACGCATGAAGATAACACCTACGGCATGCGTCGGGTGGAAGTGACCTGCGCCCGGTGTGGCGCGCACCTGGGGCACGTCTTCCCTGATGGTCCGCAACCGACGGGTCTTCGCTATTGCATCAATTCGGCCTCGCTCGATTTTGAAAAGGGCGGGGAAAAGAGTCCGGAAAAGAAAGCATAATTGCATTATGAAATGGCGCAGCATGATTCTCGTCTGCGCCACTTCTTCCTTAGCCGTTGCGGCTGTGTTGGTGGCACAGTTCCGTAACGGTCCTCCCTGGCGGCATCCAGTGGTTTCCTCACAATCTTTCCATGTAGGCGGCGCGGTGATTCAGGTGGACTTCGGGCCGGGCGCGCTCGATCTGGCGCATGACCAGGTGATGCAGTGGGTCAGGAACTCCGCCAGCTCTGTCGCGACTTACTATGGCCGCTTCCCGGTTACGAACGACCGCGTGTTGATTGAGCCTGCTGATGGGCGCGACATCCTGCGCGGCACAACGTGGGGCGGCGTGGACGGACTTCAGGGCTTCACGCGCATCGTGCTGGGGAAGCAAACGACCCAGCAGGATCTCGACGAAGATTGGGAGATGACGCACGAGTTCACCCACACGGCTTTTCCGTCCATGGACGATGACCACTCCTGGATCGAAGAAGGGCTTGCCACCTACATCGAGCCGATTGCGCGCGTGCAGCGTGGCTTCCTGCGCCCGGAAAAGATCTGGGCCGATATGATGCACGACATGCCGAAGGGTGATCCTGAGAGTTCGGATCGCGGTCTCGACAACACGCACACCTGGGGACGGACGTACTGGGGCGGCGCGCAGTTTTGCCTGCAGGCTGATGTGATGATCCGTCAGCAGACGCAGAATCGGAAAGGCTTACAAGACGCGCTTCGGGCGATTGTGAATGCTGGCGGCACGATCGATAAAGACTGGCCGCTGCGTAAGGCGCTCGAGGTTGGCGATAGCGCAACTGGTACGCATGTTCTTGTGCAGCTTTACGATGCAATGCGCGACGCACCGAAACCAGTCGATCTCACCGTTCTATGGAAACAACTTGGCGTGATTCGCGATGGTGATGGCGTGCGGTTTGACGATCATGCGCTGCTGGCGGCAGTACGCCAGGCCATTACGCGAACACCGGCAACCGGAGTTGTCCTGCCAAAGCCTTAATACGACATCGTCAGCAACACGCCTGTCCTTTGCGGGCTTCATTGGCCTCGTAGAGGATGAGCGGTACAAGGAGAAGCGCTGCGGCTGAATCCACCCAAGGCAAATGGAAGACGGCGTTGACGACAAGGCTACCGAGCGCAATCCATGACATGTAAGCGCAGATGGAGCTTTGCGCCGCGTCGGCTTTCAGCGCAGAGCTGCAGGTGATTGCTGCCAGCGCGCGCTTCCTTCGGCCCAGCCACGGCATGATGACCGCTGCCGCAATCAAGAAGCTGATTCCCAGATAGGAGGGCTCTGCCCGCAGATTACCGTTGAACAGCGAGGCTATCGAGCTGAGGAAAACAAAGGCCGCGAGCAGATAGAGCAAAATCGCCGCAATACGGGTCGCATTCCTCTCCGCGTGCTCACCAGCGTAGAAGCGGTGGAGAACGACGGCAGCTGAGAACAGTTCGACCGCGCTGTCGCCGCCGAAGGCGACCAACGCAAGGCTGCTGGCTTTGATTCCGAGAACAACCGCAACGGCGAATTCAATGGCCATCCACAGGACAGAGAGCCATTGCAGGCGGATGACGGCATGTGTTCGGTTCGGTACTTCCATCAGACGGCTTAGATAATAAAACCCCGGCCAACGGCCGGGGTTTTGTTGTGCGCGGGTTTACCGCGAATTAAGCTTTAACGACCTTGCCGCTCTTGATGCAGCTGGTGCAGACGCGCAGCTTCTTTGCGCCGCCTTCGACCTTTGCCTTGACCGCACGAAGGTTGACGTTCCAGCGCCGCTTGGTGATATTGTGCGCGTGCGAGATGTTGTTACCGAATTGCGGGCCTTTGCCGCAAATTGCGCAGACCTGAGCCATGATTCACTCCAAAAATCCTGAACTTTCGCGCAGACCAGAACCCGCTGAAACTGCATTCTTCGCTTGTGCGAGGAGGGCGGGCAAGCAGACAGACCGATGCCCGTACTGGTGCCGAATTTCTAGTTTAACGTAAGGTGGGAGCGTAGGCAAGGTACTCCCGGCAGTGGGGGATACCCCCTCCCCCGGTCTGTCAGGCTTTTCTCAATGTTTTCAATCATTTGGCGGGGGATGATCCCCTGTTAACGCCATGATTTCAAAGACTTTAAGCCTGTTCCAGCATTTTCAATCACATACGGGAGGGTTGGGAATGATTAGCCAACAGCTCTGATCGCAAAATTCCCTATATCAAGCATAGCAAATGGAAGCGAAATACTATGCCAAGCTTCTTATGCATATAAGCCTTTATTTATAAATGATTTACGCGATAATTAAGCCCTCGCGGGGCTTGACAACTTTTCGTGGTCTTCGAGGATGACGTGTTGCGGCGGTGTCAAGCCGAGAAATTTGAGGCAAGTACAATTTTTCTGGTGAGTTCTTTGAGCGGAAAAACGGGGAATAAAAAGACAGAAAACGAAAAAACAGGCACGGGAAAAGCATTTTCTGCGCCGTGGATGATTTTCTGGGTGGCTTTCGCTGTCAGGCTGGCTTACGTGATGCTGGCGCATACGTATCGCGTGCGGCCTTATGACGATCATTTCGGCTTTGGGTGGGAGATGGGCCGGATCGCGCGCGCTCTGGCGACAGACTATGGCTATGCCGATCCGTTTCGCGGGCATACAGGGCCGACGACCTGGGTGACACCGGCCTATCCGCTGATGATTGCCGGGGCATTCAAACTGTTTGGGGTGTTCAGTCCCCTTGCTGCGTGGGTTCTGATCACGATCAACTGCGTGTTGAATGCGCTGATGGTGCGGACGACATGGGAGATTGCGGCGCGGTCCTTCAACACGAGTGTGGCGAAGTGGTCGGCGTGGATCTGGGCGCTGTATCCGGCGGCGATGCAGTACGCGGTGAAGTGGATCTGGGAGATGTCGCTGACGGCGTTTCTGTTTTCGTGGGTGCTGGTGCTGGCTCTGCGGATGCGGAATGTTGGCGGAGCGCCGGAAGATGAGGCAACCGCGGCGAATCCACAGCGCTGGGCGGTGTTTGGACTGCTTTGGGGGCTGATTGCGCTGAGCAATCCATCTTTGTTGTTGTTTCTGCCGGTGTGCGGATTGTGGATTGTGTGGGGAGCCTTTAAAACCCAAAGAGCACAGTTACGGTTACAAATTCGCGGAGCCTTATTGGCAGCGGTGGTGTTTCTTGTTTGTATTGCGCCGTGGAGTTACCGCAACTGGGCTGCCTTCCACCATTTTGTGCCGATGCGCGGAAACTTTGGCGCAGAGTTGTATCTGGGGAATGGTCCTGGCGCGGTTGGATTGCTGATGGAGTACGACCATCCGTTTCAAGACCCGGTGCAGTTACGGCTCTACACACAGATGGGTGAGCTGCGATATGCGAAGCTGCGGGGCGATCTGGCGAAGGCTGTGATCCGTGAAAATCCGAAGCACTTTCTGATTCTTTGCCTGAAGCGTGTCTACTATTTCTGGTTCAGCGTGCCGCATCCGTTTGATGAAGGAGCGGTGGCGGAATATGGGCGGAATCTGAACTTTCAATTCACCAGCATTGCCGGATTGCTGGGGCTGGCGCTGGCGTTGAGACGACGTATTCCCGGTGCGGTGTTATTTGCCTGGGCGTTTTTTCTGCTACCGCTGGTGTATTACTTCGTGACTGTGCATGCGCGGTTCCGGCATCCGCTGGAGCCGTTGATTGCGATTTTGAGTGTGTATCTGTTCCAGTCGGCGGAGAAGAGCTGGCGGGTGCGGTGGTTTGCGGCTTGAGGCGCTGATTTTGCCTCTGCGACAGGCACGCAAAAAGCAGATCCTTCCCCTTCACTACGTTCAGGGTCAGGATGACAACTCTAAAACAAAGGCGAGTATTCGGCGGGCTGAAGCCCGCCGCTACCCTTCTTTTCTTGGGCTGAATCGTTTGTCGGGGGCTTTGCTTCGCCAATTGTGATCCTCTCAAACGGGCCTCGCTTGCGCGAGGCTTCGCCCGAACGTTGTTCGTGCGGGTCCTTCGACTACGCGCCTGCAGCGCTCCGCTCAGGATGACGGCTCTAAGTTATTCGGTGGGATGAAGCGTTGCTACTCTACATCGAATTATTGGGTAAGAAAGGGTCTGACACTTCTGCCGCATGAAGCATCGCATGGATTCTTCCTCCCGCTGGTCGTCAGAATGACTCCGTTCTCTAGATTTGGGCGATCACTTGTTGCACGGCGCGGTGTGCTTCAGTGATGGAGGCGCGATGGTCCATGATGCCTGACAGGTCGGAGTTAGCGAAGGCCATGCGTCCGAAGGGGTGGTGGCGCATCAGCTCGGCGGGGCTGGGCTTGCCGTCTTTGCCGAAGAAAAAGCCGGGCTGTGGGGCGAGATAGGCGTGTCCCCAGCGGTTGAGGATGATGCCGGCGAGGTCGCGGCGGGCGTCAAAGCCCTGCTTTCCGAACATCGTCGAGAACTGGTCGCGGATGCGCTGCTCATAAACGCTGTAAGGCGTGGTCATGAGCTGGTAGCGGCCGGTGTTGATTTGCTCGATGGGCGGACGGCCGGGATTGGCGAAGAGAATTTTCAGCGTGAAGACGGTGGGGCTGTCGGGCGAGAGCGCGGGCGCGCCTCCGCCGAATGCGGCGACGCGGCGCACGGCGAGGTAGTTGCCGATGCCATCGAACCACTGGGCCTGGCTGATGCCCATGTTGGCGAGGAAGCGCCAGTTGCGCACAGCGACATTCGCCATGATGCAGGGAGCGCGGAAGAATTGTGCGTACGCGTGACGGTAGTCAGAGGGCAGGTCGCGGACGATGGAGTTGATGGTCCAGTTGCCGTTGGCGAGAATGACGGATTTTGCGCGTACGCGGTAGAGCTTGCCCAGGCGGAAATAAACAATGTTGACGTAAGGTGCGTTGGCTGGGTCGCCTTCGTGCTGGATGGAAATCACGGTGGACCGCAGACGGATGCGCGTGGCCTGTTGCAGCTGATCGAGCGCGGCGAAGTTTACGGAGGACTGGCAGATGCCGGGCATCGAGGCTGGGCCATTGATGGCATTCGGCAGCAGGGCTTTGACGATGTGGCGGGCGACGCCGGTATTGCCGCCGGGGAACATTTGCGGGCCCTGGTCTTTCTGCCAGGGAAAGAGCAGGTCGGGAGCGTAGTCGGAGTAGGCAGAGAGCGCGTCGGCGCCAATGCCGGAGCCGCCTCCGGCAACCGGCGAGAGATAGCGGCGGACCGTGTCCCGGCTGAGGTTGTGGCGGGCGATGAGGTCGTCTTCGAGGGTGATGGAGTCTAGGTGACGCGATACGGTGTCGCCGTGGCGCTTCGGCATGGGGCCGTGGGCGGACGTGGTCTGCATGGCAAGCAGTTCCTGCTTTGCCGGTGCGGGGATGGGCGCGCCTTCGAGCTTCTTGCCCCATGGATCGGTGAGCCACAGGCCCTCGGGGTGACCGAAGCTTGCGCCAAAGAAGAAGCCGAAGTTGCTGCCATCTCCGGCGTAAGGGGTGACGCCGGTTGGGATGCGGCTGGCATTTTGCTGGTATTGGAACTGACGCGGATCGATGCCGACGGAGTCGTAAAAATGCTGAAGGAAGCTGCCGGGCATGGGCGGAAACCACATGGCCGATCCCTGGCTTGCCATGAGCCTTTGGCCGTTGACGTGGAATTCGTTTCGCTTGGCCTCGCCGCCGAAGATGGGGTGGTTTTCGAGGACGAGGCAGGATTTTTTACTGTCTGTTGCGCGTTGGTAAAAGAGAGCTGCGGAGAGGCCGCTGATACCGCCGCCGATGATGACGCAGTCGTGGGTTTCACCGGTGTCGGTGATGGGCGGCTGGGCCTTGTCGAAGGCGTGGTCGCGGATCATGTGGCCATCGGCCATGACCTGATGCGTGTTGCCGTTGGCGGCTGCGTAATCACCGATGCCGGGGTAGCCGTTCCAGTCCTCGGCAGCCATGAGTTGAAAAGGGCAGGCGGCGGTGACAAGCGCGGCTCCGGAGGCGAGCAGCGTGCCATTGAGGAAGTCGCGTCGGGTGATCTTCTGCGATTCAGGCATGTCGGGATTTGTTCAGCATAGAACGGAAAGCGTCCCGCCAGGAGGAAGCGAGCAGGTCTTCCGCAACAAATTGGCGCATCGTCTCATAATCTGAAATATCGCCTCACATGACGCGGTTCAACTCGGCGATGGTGATGCCCCGGCCGGGACGGTCGAGCAATTCGAAGTCGGTACGGGCTTCGACCGTGCCTGGTTCGAGCACGCGCAGGTAGAAGCCAGTGAGACCGGTTTGCTGCGCCCAGAGCGTGAGGAGCGGCAGCTGATTGCGGGCGGCGAGCTTGTAGCAGAGGCCGCGCGGCTGCGAGACCTGCACGGTGGCGGTGCCGATGCGGAAGGTGTCTCCAATGGTGATGGATTCTTCGAGCAGGTCGGTGGTGGTGAAATTTTCGCCAAACGCGGCGCGGGGAAAAGGCTTGCCGGTGCGGTTTTTCCAATAGGGATAGTGCTCGGAGGGGTAGACGCAGACGGCTTTGTCCGGGCCTCCGTGATTGATGCGGTCGGCCTGCTGGTCGCCTTCCAAGCCTTCTTTGCCGAGCATGATGGGGCCTTCGACCGGATACTTGACGATTGCCGAGGGCACGACCACGTTCCCGTGCGGGAGATCGGCGATTTGGCCAATATGGAGCGATAGGAGGCGCATCGGTAATCTTTCGATGCTACTCGATGACGGCTGGCCCCTGAAATTGAACCATCCCCCTGTCAAAGGTGGGCGTTCTCATTGACCTTGCGCCTGAGAATTAGTAGACTAATTAAGTTTGGCGATCCTGCCCGTTGCTCTTAGCGGTGCACCCGGCTCACTGGAATTTTGGTTTGAGCACTCTGCACACAGGCAAGCATGTATCTGCCCAGCTTCAATCAGTTTACGCGCCACGAGTCGAGGCGCTGGAGGATTTATGTACGCGGTGATCCGCACAGGTGGTAAGCAGTATCGTGTCGCTCCGGGCGACGTGGTGAAGGTTGAGAGGGCGGCTGCGGATGATAACGGCACCGTCGAATTCAGCGATGTGCTGGCATTTTCCGGCGATACGGGTTCGGTGACGAAGCCCGAGTCGGCTAAAGTGATTGCCACGGTTCTGGGTGATGGACGCGGCGACAAGATCCTGGTCTTCCACTACAAGCGGAAGAAGCAGTACAAGAAGCTGCAGGGACACCGTCAGGGGTTTACCGAGGTTCGCATCAATGAAATCCAGGTCGATGGAACGACCTACAGCGCACAGAAGTAAGCCGGCCGTTCAGGCATACGCGCTTCGCGCTTAAGGGCATGGTTCAGGGCCCGCAAAATTTACGAAAGCCGGCGTGGCCGGTGTGAGGAATTGAGAAATGGCACATAAAAAAGGCGGCGGAAGTTCCAGTAACGGTCGCGATTCAAATGCACAGCGGCTGGGCGTGAAGGCCTTCGGTGGCGAGCTTGTCACCGGTGGATCGATCATTGTGCGGCAGCGTGGCACCCCGTTGAAGCCCGGCCTCAACGTTGGCCGTGGCAGCGATGACACGCTCTTTGCGAAGATTACCGGCAAGGTAAAATTTGTCGACCGCGGGCGCATGGGGCGCTTTGTAGCCATCGAGCCCGTTGCTGCTGAGTAACTCAGGATCATCCAAGATAGAAGGCCGGAGCATCGCGCTCGGGCCTTTTTCATTTGCGCTCAGGACAGCACTCTGATTAGGTGGGGTCCTCGACACGACATAAGGGCGGTACAGGCAAAAAAGAGCCCCGGAATCTTTCCGGGGCTGTGTCGTTTCCAAAACTTTGGCGCTAGCCGGCGTTCATAGAATTCTTCGCAAGGACGCGATCGACAACGCTTTCCACATTCTGCAGGAAGCCGCTCTGTGGCGTGGCAGCCTGTGGGGCGTGCGGTCCAAGCTCTCCGGCGAGGTCGTTCCAGCGGACCAAGGCCGCGGAGATCGGTGCAGGGGCCTGTTTGCGTACCGGCTCCGGCATGGAAAGATAGCCGATCCAGGTAACCAATGCCGCGATGGCCGCGAGGTCGGAGATTTGATTCTGCCAGCTGTACAGATTTGCATTATGCAGCGCGAAGACAACCACGTTAACCGCTGCGATCATTCCAAAGCCAAGGTAAATGCCAAAGACACGGCTGCGGTGATCGATGCGCAACGCCCGGATTGCCATGATCGAAAACGCCAGCAGGCAGAGTTCCAGCACGCATAGAGAACGTGCGATCTCAGTAAAAACGAACGAAACCCGTACGCCTTCTGCGACTCGCGAATAGTAGGTCACGACGGCAGCAGTAGCTACCAGGAATGAAACCACGGCCGCCCAGCGGAAAGCGAGCAGGCCGAGCCTGCTCAGTCCCGGAAGCGAAGACATGGCGTAACGGAATAAGCCCTGCAGAGCGAAGAAGATAGCGACACAGCCTGCAAAGAAGCCGATCCAGTAGATGTAAAAGTAGGCGTTATTGACCAGCTGTCCATCGATGCCGGGTACAAGCAGATTGGCGTGGTAAATGCCCTTGAGCAGGATTGTGCTGACCATGCTAACGCCGACGTAGACACCGAATGCCCGAAAACGAGCGCGCTCTTTTAAGCGAACATACGCAACAAAAGCCAATATCCACAGAAGGGGTTCGGCATACGTCAAGATATTCGGACTGGGAGAAAAGACCATGCGCGACTCGGGGGACCACTCAATTGAGAGTAGTCTGATCGCACCCGCAGGACAAGACTGTCTTTCCCACTAAGTAGTAACACCGAAACTGTTACTAAAGCTAGGTAATTTCGTTAAATTATGCTGACCTGGTCAAGTAAGAGTTTCATTTGGCCAAAAGCCGGGGGCAAGGTTGCAAGCTTATTCTGCCTGAAACGACTCAATGAGGGGTCTGCTTGATTCGTAAATTCGCGGGCTGAGTGCGTGCGAGAAGTGGGCATTGCTTGTCGAAAAAATAAATCCCGAATAATTAAGAGCAAGTCATCTATTTTCATAAACATTGCTAACGCCTGCCCGTCAGCATGATCGCCTTGGCTGTGATGGTTGCAACCCCCTCATCCCTCATAGACGATGAGCTTTACCGGAACCAGATTTCCACCTCCTTCTGGTCCGTCTTTATGGGTCGCCTGCATGCTATAATTGACATGAGAATCAAGGCAAAAACCTCTTCGCTTTCAATCTGTTAGTCCAATCCAGCCGGCCTTGGCTGAGAGGCGATCGAAGGCTTTGTCTTGCCGGAGTTTCATGTCCACCAAAGAGCTTGCCGTTTCAAATACTTCCCTCGATGAACTGGTTCCATCTTCCCCGGAAAAGGGTGACCCAAAAAAAACGAATGGTCAGGAAAATGGCTACACCGGCGACAACATCAAGGTGCTGGAAGGGCTGGAGGCCGTACGTTTGCGCCCCGCCATGTATATCGGTTCGACGGGCGAAATGGGCCTGCACCATCTCGTCTATGAGGTCGTCGATAATTCAGTCGATGAGGCGCTGGCGGGATATGCCAAAAGAATTGAAGTCGTCATCCATGTAGACAACTCGATTACCGTAGTCGATGACGGACGCGGTATTCCCGTCGACGAGATGGCCCTCCCTACGGGTGAGAGGCTGCCTGCGGTGCAGGTGGTGCTGACGAAGCTGCATGCGGGCGGCAAGTTCGATTCATCGACGTACAAGGTGTCTGGCGGCCTGCATGGTGTCGGTGTTTCGTGCGTGAACGCGCTTAGCGAAGAGTTCGAGGTTGAGATCTGGCGCGACGGCCACACTTATGAGCAGGACTATGAGCGCGGTATCCCGGTGTCGAAGCTGCGGCAGACGGGCACATCGAAGAAGCGCGGCACGAAGGTCCATTTCCTGCCCGACAGGACGATCTTCACTTTCCTCGAATACAACTACGACACGCTGGCGCAGCGGCTGCGCGAACTCGCCTTCCTGAACAAGGGGCTTGAGATTTCGCTGACCGACGAGCGCACTACGGACCCGAAGA
The DNA here is from genome assembly GCA_013285705.1 of Acidobacteriota bacterium. Taxonomy (GTDB): domain Bacteria; phylum Acidobacteriota; class Terriglobia; order Terriglobales; family Acidobacteriaceae; genus Alloacidobacterium. Next base: position 372 of record JABDHA010000045.1, on the reverse strand, counting down.
CGGGCGAGGCGAAGCGCACGGAATTCAGATACGCGGGCGGTATTGCCGAGTTCATCAAGCACATCAACAAGGGCAAGCAGATCCTGCACGATAAGCCGATCGTGATGGAAGCGATGCGCGACGGCGTCGATATGGAGATCGCGCTGCAGTACAACGACGGTTATTCGGAAACGGTCTTTACCTTTGCCAACAACATCAACACCGTCGACGGAGGCTCGCACCTCTCCGGCTTCAAGACGGCACTGACGCGCACCATCAATGCTGCCGGGCAGCAGATGGGGCTCTTCAAGGACGTGAAGGAAAATCTCTCTGGCGATGACGTGCGCGAGGGTCTGGTCGCGGTCATCAGCGTGAAGCTGCCGCAACCGCAGT
>JABDHA010000044.1:34459-35368 GCA_013285705.1 Acidobacteriota bacterium | reverse complement strand
AAATCACTGGATGACGCTGTTTGCAGATATGCAAGGCCTGATGTCGCTTGGTTACCGTCTACGCCCAGTTCCAGCGCATTCCCGTTTCCGTCCAGGTAAAGCTGGAAGGTGAAGGAAGGATTCTGGAGTTGAGGAGACGCCACAACCACAGTGAGGGTTACTCGACCGCTGGAATCGACAGTGTAGGTACCGCTCGTAATCGGAGGTCCGACCTGGTAGGTCAGATCATTGAGAGCGACGGTGCCGGAGACAGAGCCGTTGGGATTGAACACAAAGTTTCCGGCCATTTGAGCAATCGTGCTGTTCTGGCTGAAAATATCCTGGCCGGTGGCTCCGAAGACATAGGTAGAGTTAGCAATACTCGCCTGGTTGAACTGGCCCACACTCGAGCCTTGACCCAGGGCAACACCGCCGAGGTCGGCACCCAGATCATTCGCCGGATTCGCCATCGGCGTTTCCACCAGCTGAATCTGGTTTGTGTCTACGGTATATCCGGCTAGCGCGAAGGGGGCGGGAATGCCGGAAGCTGCGCTTGGAGTAAGAGTGATGACAATGCGGCCGAAGGCGTCAGGAGCACTGATCGACCCGGAGGTGAAGGTCTGTCCCTGTCCGACGCTGCCGCCATCGTTGTAGTCAAAGATGCTGTTGCTGACATTAACGGCTGATCCGCTGATGTTGAGAATGCCACCCAGCACAAACGTATTCTGGTTAGCGGTGCCATCCAGGCCGCCGAGGTTGAAGGCATATCCGCCCGCTGGAGCGGCGGTGCTGGTTTGTTGATCAATGGAGCCAGTGGCTGTGGCAGAAGTGTCGAACTGAGAGATCAGGACACGCCCCGCGGAGACGACAGTTCCGCGGAAGGTCTCAACGCCGTTTACGCCGACACTCGTATCGCCGGTATTGAGGACG
>JABDHA010000044.1:0-34449 GCA_013285705.1 Acidobacteriota bacterium | reverse complement strand
CTCCTACATCGGTCGATACAGGCTCGAACCGGAAGCTGAGATGGGGTCGGAAGCAAATTGACCACCATCGCTCAGGTCCTGCTCACCATTGGTGATGACGCCATTCTGCACCGTAAACGCACCCGCCAGGTAATAGTTATTGTTTCCGTCCTGGCCCGCGACATGGAAGACATAGTTAGCGTCCGCAAGCACTGGCGGAGGAGCCGTGACCGTAATGCTCGCCGAAGCCGACTTGGTCGAATCCGTAACGGAGGTCGCCGTCACGGTCACCGTAGGTGGTGTAGGCGGAGCAGCGGGAGCAGTGTAAGTGGTTGCCGTACCGCTCGGAGTGCTGACAGGACTGAAGCTGCCGCACTGCGCACTGCCGCACGAAATCGTCCATGTAACACCGGCGTTCGCGTTGTCATTGGCGACAGTGGCCGTCAGGCTGGTGGTTGCGCTTGCCACTACTGAACTAGGCGGAGCGTTGAGCGTAACGGAGATCGGGCCACTTGGCGCCGCAATGCTAATTGTGGCCGAGGCCGATTTCGTGGAATCTGTAACCGAGGTTGCGGTCACTGTTACGGTAGCCGGATTAGGAGCAGAACCAGGTGCAGTGAATTTGGTTGCCGCACCGCTGGCGGTTGAGGCAACGGAGAAGCTGCCGCACTGCCCGCTTCCGCAGGTAACGGACCACTTTACGCCGCCATTTGCACTGTCGTTGCTGACAATAGCGGTAAGGCTGGCAGTTGAGCCTGTATCGACCGATGTAGGAGCCTGAGGGCTGAATGCCACCGAAATAGCCGGGGGATCCGGTGGGTTGGGAGAAGATCCGCCGCTACAACCGGCGATCATCATGACAAAAGAGATGGCGAGAATCAGATAAGAAGAAGGACGCAGTTTCATTTCGCACTCCTATAGAGGGCAGAATTATTTACAGAAGCGCGAGAGCGCTGTGATGTGTGAACCAGAAAGCCATTTTCGTTGCGGACAATAACCTGCTTGCCGTCGATCGTCAGCGTGCGAGTTAGCAGATATAGCTGGCCATTGAGCGTTTGCATTTGGCCCGAGGTTTGAACGGGTGCACCCTCCGAGAGGTTCTGCTGCACTTCTCGGCTGAGGTTGGGACCCAGGCTGGCAGTGAACGATCCCTGTGGGCCATCCACTACGAGCTGAAGGCCAACAGGAGTGTCAGCCTTATGAGCCGTGATCAGCTGCTGGACAGTTCCAGCCATGGTGATGTCTTTAGCGGGAGTATTTAACCCGGATGATCCAAAGGGAGTGGAAGTTGACGGAACGCGTGGCTGCTGGGCCTGCGCAACGGAGAAAGTAAGCATAGAGAGCAGAACAAGGCAGAAGAGGAAAACGAAATTCCTCGTCTCAACCCGCTTGCTATTGATCCAATTTCGTATTTGCATCGTGTCCTCTGTGTTATCGAAAGTCTGGATTTGGGCCGCACTGGAGCGATCGCCTGGCAAGCAGGTGTTGGCCGTCGTGCATTGAAGCTTTCTAACGATTCCGAAGAATGTAGGCCGGATCAGGGCCTGTTTCAATGAAGCAAGAGTACGAAAGCTCTTCGGAGATAGAAATAGAGGGTGCTACACGGAAGCGTGTGTGGTTCCACACACGCTTGAATGGCATGGACTTTTAGCGGCTGACTTACAGAAGGTTTTTGTTTTGCAGCGCGAATCGCAGAAGGGCATTCGCGCCTTCGCCATCAAGCTCAAGTTTGCGGCAGATATTGGTGCGGTGGTTCTCGACTGTTCTGTAATGGATGGAGAGTTCTGCACCGATTTCTTTGCTGGTTTTTCCGTTGGCAATCAGTTGCATGATGCGGCGCTCAGAAGGCGTGAGATTGCTCGTCAATGTCTGACTTGATTTTGGACTTGGTTCCTCACGCTTCTGCAGTAAATCCGCAGTAATTGCTGAACTGAGATATGCCCGCCCCGAAGCCACAGCCCGAATGCCAGCCACAACCTCTTGAACCGCACTGTCCTTCAAAATATACCCCTTGCTTCCAAGGGCCATTGCGCTACGAAAGAGATCGTGATTTGAATGAAAAGTTAGAAAGATAATCTCGGTCTTTAGTCCGCGCTTAATAATCTCCCGTCCGACGCCGAGCCCGTCCAGCTTCGGCATTTCGATATCAAGTAGCGCAACGTGCGGATGAAGCTGCGTAATCAGCGACAAAGCCATTTCTCCGTCCGAAGCTTCGCCAACTATCTTTAAGCCGGGATCTTCCTCGACGCTGAGCCGCAGTCCCTTCCGCATCAGTGGATGATCGTCGGCAATCAGAATTCGAATCTCACTATCCATGATGCTCGCCCTCAAATCAGGATTTCTACACTCATCACCATACTCCTGACCAGGTGCGGCCCCATGCAGAAGTCACTTTCCTGGTGAGGGAGCCCGATCTTTCATTCCTGTTAATCCAAGATCGCTCTTTTCCTGTTGGAAGGGCAACTCGCAGGGTTAAATCCAATTCGATCATCGCGAATCGATAAAACCACGCACTTCATCGCGGGTAGTGCGTGCTCCACTCAAACTGTATACCGCAAGTCAGCAAAATTGTATCTGAGAACACAAATGGAGATGAAGAAATTGCCCCTGACACCACCACCCATGTGGAACCACACAGAACAGTATGTAGCATCCTCTATGTCATTTGCCCTGAAGCTTATATAGGCTTGACCTAGGTTTCGATGACTCGGGCCGTTGCTCAGCGCATGCCGGAAACTCGAAACGAATCGTGAAGAGAAAATAATGACGCTTTTAATTGTTGAAGACAATGCTGGAATTCGAAGAATTTTGCGACGTACTTTGGTCGATACAGCAAGTGCGATCTGGGAATGTGCCAACGGCTCGGATGCACTGGCAGCGTATGAAGAACATCGCCCAGATATCGTTTTGATGGACATTCGGATGCCCGGTATCGATGGCCTGACGGCCACCAGACAAATTCGAGGCTATGATCCCTCAGCCCGCGTCATTGTTGTGACAGATTACGAAGATGAGGGTTTGCGAACAGCTGCGTTCGAAGCCGGAGCTCGCGAGTATGTGCTTAAGCACGAGATTTCGGATTTGCCTGAGATTGTTTTGAGTCTGGCAGAGCAGGATGAAAGGATAGGGTGAAATTCCTGGAATATCGAGCATGATCCCATTGCTTTCTAAGGGAAGTCCGAAGGAACGGCTGCGATCGGGATGCGAATCCCATCATCCCTTGCCCATTCCTTTGAGCGGAATTTCATACAATATGCGGACGCTGTGATCGGTACGCCCTTTTCCTTTAAATTAAAAGGGTTGTTACATTTGAAATGCCCCGGCAATGTAGCTTTCTGTGAATGGGAGGAATTTCCCATGAACGGCGCTGTGCCCACTGCAGCTTTTTCGTCTGTGCGATCTTTCTCGCGGCGCTCTTCGGCAATCCTGTGATATCACAGCAATCACATGGTGCACCGAGCACGACGACTTCACTGCCCAACGCGCCCGATTACGTTCCTCCCGACCGGGTTCCTCTGGGCGCAAATGGTGCCCCTGAGTACTCGAATGCTCCGCCTCAACTTAAGCAGACGATTGAAGATCAGTCCGACGATCAGGCAAATCCCGCCTTCATCTCGAAGCACTTAATCGCGGATCGCTTCTGGATTTCCGGACAATCCAACTTTATCTTTCAGGCGCACACGCCGTTTCATTCGCCGTATTCGGGCCCCGACAGTTTTTATGCCTACGGAGAGGATGCATTTTCGCGCACCCTCACGCTTTATACCGCGGTGAAACTCTTTCGCTTTACCAATATCGTTGCCACCGTTGACGAATCAGGAGGCGACGGATTGAGCGACGGCAACGGCATCGCGGCGTATGTCAATGCGGACGTCGTCGCTCCCGGCCTCAGCCGCTCACGCTATCTTTCCCGTGCTTTTTATTTCCGCATGATTCCCCTCACTGCGGATCGGATCAACGAAGAGGCAAATCCGTTTGTCCTGCAAACTTCAATCCCGCGGCGTCGCTTTGAATTTACCTTTGGAAAACTCAACCTGCTCGATTTTTTCGATGTGAATGAGGTTGGCAGCGACACCCACTTGCAATTCACCAATCTTGCGATTGGAAACACCGGGACGTATGAGAATGGAGCGGACGGGCACGGCGAAACAATTGCCGTGATGGTGAACTATCAGGGGCCAAAGATTGGTCTGCGTTTTGCTGAGGCATTGTTGCCAAAGTTTGCCTCCGGCAGTGACCTCGACTATGACGTCGGGAACGCTCGCTCCGCAAACCTTCAACTCGACTACGCGGACTATGCACTGCAGGGGTACGCTACGCACGTGAGGGCGCTGCTGTTCGTTAACCGTGCTGACCTGGGCGACTATCACGAGGCCAACCAGGCCTACCTTTCGGGTAAGGATGCGCAGCTGGACATCACTTTGCACCGTCACAAGGGCACGGTGAAGCCGGGCTTCGCTATTAACTTCGAGCAGGACCTTCCTCGCAACTTCCGCGCCTATTTGCGTACTGGCTGGAACAAGGGTGCCTTCGAATCCTTTACCTTCAGCGAGATGAACAGCACCGTCACCGCGGGCGGAGATCTTTCCGGCGACGCCTGGCACAGGAAGGATGATCGCATCGGAAGCGCGTTCGTGAACAGCGGCCTTGGACGCGACCATCGCGAGTACCTGGCTCTCGGAGGGATCGGCTTCATGCTCGGCGACGGCGCGCTTCACTATGGACGAGAAACCGTGAGCGAGACCTACTACACCGCCCACGTCGTTGGCGGCCTTTACGTCGCGGCGTAAATCTCTTTCGTAAACAATCCGGGCTTCAACCAGGACCGCGGCCCCGTCATCGTTCCCGGCCTGCGTGCCCATATCGATTTCTGACCTGAACCACATGCAACTGAATCAGGTCTCCACGCGAGGCCTAAAATGAATTCCTCATTGACCTGACATTCACACTTCTTGTCAGGGAAAGAACATAGAATCTTAGGCGTCACAGACCCCACGAAATAAAGATATCGAGGAGGGCCTTTTATGGCAGCGACAGTTCTGGCATCGATTGGCGATCATGGCGTTCTCAATGCCACTCTTCCCCGCGCACTACCGGAGATATGGATCGACAGAGATGTGAGCTGGCTCGACTTCAACGAGCGTGTGCTCGCCGTGGCTCTCGACGAGCGGACACCTCTGCTTGAGCGGGCGAAATTCCTGGCGATCTTTACTTCGAATCTCGATGAGTTCTTCATGAAACGCCAGTCAGTGCTTGGCCAGGAAGCCAGCGACGCGCAACGCGCGCTGTTAACGCAGCTTCGCGAGAAACTGCTGCCGATGCTGGAGCGCCAGGCAGAGTGCTACCGGAAAACCATTATTCCCAGGCTTGCTGAGCAGGGAGTCTTTTTGCGTTCCTGGTCGGAACTGACTTCAGAGCAGCAGGAGGAAGGCGGCAGGTATTTCGATTCGCAATTGTCTCCTGCGTTGACCCCGCTGGTGATCGACCCCGTGCATCCGTTTCCTTTTATCTCCAATCTTTCTACATCTCTGGCCTTCCGGCTCCGCGATATCGCCAAGGGCGAATCGATGTTTGCCCGTGTGAAGATCCCCGGTGTGCTCAAGCAGTGGGTCAGCCTGACAGCGGACATCGAACCGGGCCAGAAGCTGCTGGTTCCGCTATCTGAGGTGGTTCGAGGTAATCTGCATAAACTCTACAGCGGCATGGAGATCAGCGATGTCACGCTGGTGCGGGTCACGCGCGATGCCGAAGTCGACGTTGACGACGATTTCTCCGCCGACTTTCGCGCGCAAGTGAAAGAGCAGATTCGCCAACGGCGCTATGAACCGGTCGTCCGTCTCGAATTCGGGCCAGGGGCCGATCCTGAAATTAAAGAGCGACTCCGCGAACGCCTTGAGCTCGAACAGGATGACATCTACGATCTGCGGGAAGAGGTGGAATACACCACACTCTTTGAACTTCTGGCTTTGCCAAGACCTGCTCTTCGCGATCGTGAATGGACACCTTTGTCTCCAGCATTTCTTGAAGATGGAGACGAAGCGATCTTTGCTGCTATTCGCGGGGGGGACCTCCTCGTTCATCATCCCTACGACAGCTTCGACGCCACGGTCGAACACTTCATTAGCGCCGCCGCACGAGATCCGCACACCGTTTCTATCAAGATGACGGCTTATCGCATCGGTGACGACACGCCCTTCGTCAAGTCGCTGATTCGCGCTGCGGAACAGGGCAAGCAGGTCGCATGTGTGATGGAAATCAAAGCGCGTTTCGATGAGGAGCGCAATCTGCATTGGGCAGCCGAACTTGAACGTGCGGGAGCCCACGTCACCTTCGGTGTGACCGGCCTGAAAACGCATGCCAAGACAGCGCTTGTCGTGCGCAAAGAAGCGGGCGGCTTGCGCTGCTATGCGCACATTGGCACCGGCAACTACCACGTGAAGACTGCCCGGCTCTACGCCGATGTCGGCGTGTTCACCTGCGACCCTCGCATTACGAGCGATGCCGTCAATCTCTTCCACTATCTTACGGGGCACTCAGACCACCCGAATTGCACTTCTCTGTTGGTTGCCCCGCTTACCATGCGCCCGCGGCTGCTGGAACTCATTCATCGCGAAATTCAGAACAAGCGTGACGGACACCCGGCCCGTATTATTGCCAAAATGAATCAGCTCGAAGATCCGGACATGATCGAAGCCCTGTGCGAAGCGTCTCAGGCGGGCGTGCCGATCGACCTCATCATTCGCGGATTCTGCTGCCTCCGCCCCGGAGTGCCAGGCCACACCGAGAATATTCGTGTGCGTTCGATCATCGGCCGTTTCCTCGAGCATTCGCGTATCTTCTATTTCGCCAACGGCAGCGAGGATCCTGCGGAAGGCGAATACTTCATCGGTTCGGCAGACTGGATGTTCCGCAATCTTTCCAAGCGGATTGAGGTGGTCACGCCAGTATTTGCAGAAGATCCCAAACAGCGACTGTGGGAGATCCTCGATATCTGCCTGCGTGATCGGAGGCTGGCCTGGGTTCTCGGACCTGATGGAAACTACGTGCAACTGCATCCGGACGAGGCCGCGAGCGGTCCCGAACGCGTGGGAACTCACCAGACCCTTATGGACCTGGCTCTTGAGCTGGCCGAAATCTAGTCGCTTCCAAGCCTGATGATTCTCGCGATGTTGAAGTACGGAGTAATCTCCATTTCTTGCTTAATGTACGGTTCCAGTACATCAGCACTCCGGTGATCGAAAGAAGCGGCATAGCACAGCCGAGCACGGCCCACAGGATTTTGATCGCGAGTCCAAAATCGTAGCCGAAGTGTAGTGGGCTCAGCCAGAAGATGAACCTGCTGCCCCAGGTATCAGTGACTCCACGGTGCCAGATTGCGAGTTGTCGTCCTGTTATCGGATCGAAGTAGACGTAGTCCATCTGTGTGAATCTGCGCTGAGGACCACGCGCCATGAGCAATGTTAAGGCGCCATTTCGCGTCCCCGGGAAAAATGCTCCTCCGAATTGTGCGCCAGGGGAAGCCTGTTTTGCCTGTTCAATCATCCCGGGAAGATCGGCCCAGATGTTCTGTTCATGCTTCGGCAACTCGAGTTTAGGCGGATTCGCAGAAGCAATGGATGAGAAGTGGTTCACGAAGGATTCGATCGGCTTCGGCCATACGAAATAAACACCCGAGAAGGCCCACATTGAGAGAACTAGCAGTGTCCAGAATCCAACAGCGCTGTGCAGATCGTAATTCACTCGCTTCCAGCTTCTGCGGAAGCTGACCGTCAGTCCATGCCACCAGCGGTTCAGCCCCGACCACCACACGATGATGCCGGTCAAACAAAGAACGAGAAGAAATGCAGCTCCAATTCCGTTAAGGATCTCGCCCGGTTTCCCTGCGAGAAGTCGGAAGTGAAGGTCGATGATCCAGATCACCCAGGAATGTGCCGGGTCAATGGTTCCGGCAATCTGACCTGTATTCGCATCGATAAACACATACAGGAATTGCGCACCCCGATGGATGAAGACTTCGAAGTTGTCACCCGGCTTATCTGGTGGATATGCCGCCGTAATCTGATAATCGGGCCAGGTCTTCTCTACTTTATCGATGACAGCTGGAAAATCGATCGACGGTTTGCCTGTGCCTCCCACCGATGCACGCCAAAGTTGAGGGTAAGCTGCATGTTCCAGCTCCGCTTCGAAGACAAGGATCGAGCCCGTCACTCCGATGATCAGCATGTAAAGGCACAGGACAATCCCAACCCAGAGATGGATCTGGAACATTGCCCTGCGCCACCATACATGTCGTGGTCGGTTGAGAAAACTCATCGGCTCTTGTCTCAGAAGTGAAGCTTCAGGGACACCTGCATCGAGCGTGCGCCACCGATCTGGTAAATCGAACTCAAGCCACCGAGTTGCGAATCGAGTGTTGTATAGGCCTGGCCGAAGAGCGCTCCAGTATCCAGTGTGTCGCGGATAGAGCCGAAACTCGGATCATTAAACAGGTTGTAAGCTTCGGCGCGGAACTGCAGGCCCACGCGTTCGGTGAAAGGGAAGTCACGGCGCAGCGTCATATCTGCCTGCACCGCATCGAAGCCACGAGCTGAGTTGCGACCAGCGTTGCCTTCGACCGGGTTGCCGTTCGCATCATCTCTTTCCACAAACGCCTTCGGATTGATCTGCCTTCCTCCCGGAAGATTTGCGATTGAAAGATAGAGCGGTTCGACGGCTACTCGGTCTGGATGAAAGTACTGACCCGTACCTGAATTCGGATCGATGGTGGCCCGCGAATAGATATCGACGGGCAACGCCGAGCGAGCCGAGATTCGCGCATCTACCGACCAGTGTTTCAGCGCATATGCCGTCCATTTATTTCTGTAATTGCCGCCGATGTCGTAGGACAGCGCGGCTTGAAAGTTGTTGCGGATATCGAAGTCCGATGGGCCGCGCTCTAATTCATAAATCGTAAAGTTCGTGCTCGCATCGTCAAGCGAGTGCGACCAGGTATAGGAAAGAAGCCCCTGCAAGCTGTTCGCGAGTGTTCGCTGAAAACGCACCTGCAGCGATTCATAGTTTGCACTGGCGCGGTTGGTCGTCAGATACAGACCGTTACCCTCGATGAAGTTTGGGTTACCCAACAGGTCTGGGCGGTAGAAGTTTTGCGTCAGCAAACGTCGTGAAGCTGAGGCCACATAGTTGAAGTTGAGTGCCTGCTTTTCACCAAGCTGCTGCTCGACTGCGGCATTCCACTGGAGCGTATAGGGTGTCTTCAGGTTTGGATCGAATCCCCAGACTGCAGAATTGTAGGGAGGATTCGCATTGGCCGCGGGAACACTGCCAATCTGCGCCGTGGTTAGTGGAAAGGCATCACCATTGAAGGATTGGAAGCCAGTCGTTCCCACACCATAGTAGCCATCGGCTGCAAGTGCAGTGCCGGTGTCATAGTAGAGGCCGGTTCCTGCGCGCAGGACCGTCCCAGCTCCGGGCGCATTGTGAATCTGATAGGCGAGTCCAAGTCGCGGCGCAAAGTTGTGATAAACAGTGTTCCAGAGAGGCGTTCCCTTCGGTGCAACCGTCACCGTCGAGAGGTCGGTGATCTGGTTCACTGTATAAGGTGTATTGCCATTGGCATCATGCGGCGCAGGATTGATCTCCCAGCGAAGACCATACGACAAGCTGAGCCGGTCGTTCACCTTCCACTCGTCCTGTGCGAAGAGCGACGTGTTCGGATAGACCGCCTTCATATTGATGGTCTGCTTGTACATATTGATGCCGTCGGTCTGGTTCGCCAGCACCGATGCCTCGCTATAGTAGAAGCCAACTTCCCAAAGCGAAGGAAGAGCTTCTGATGTAACGAGTCTCCGATAATCAACGCCATACTTGAGCGTATGCCGGCCGATCGTATGCGTGAAGGTATCGACAAGGTTGATCTGCCGTTCGCGGTTCGACTGTGGCTCCAGCAGGTAATACGGATAAAGATCGTAGAAGAGAAAAAACGTCAGCCAACTGTCCGATTGAAGTCCTGGAACGTTAGCAGTGTTCAGCGGTGTCGCGCCGCCGAAGTTATCGAGATACCGTGCTGACTTGTAATCGTTGCCCGTCACATTGAAGCGGAACTCATTATCCATGCTGGGCGTGAATGTGCTCGTCGCACCTAGGGTAATAGTTTTCACATTGCGGATCGTTGCGTTGACCTGGGCAAGGTCGCTCGATTGGCGCGACGTGCTGCTTGATGGCGAATCGCTGTACCGGCCGAAGATTTTGAATTTGTCGCTAAAGCTGTGGTCGATGCGGATGCTGCTGGTATCGAGTGAACTGGGAGCACTATAACCCGCAGTGTAATAAGCGAGACCATTGCCGTTATCAGGCGCGGTTGAAACAGGAAAGGCATTGAGAAACGGCTTGAGCGCGGCAGGTGCTCGCTGACGCAGGTCGGTGCTGGGAACTTCATACAACTGCGATGGAGTGGGATTGGTGAGCCGCAGTCCTTCATAGGAAAAGAAGAAGAAGGTCTTGTCCCGGCCATTGTAGAGGTGTGGGATCAGCAGAAAGCCGCCCAGCGTCCCGCCGAAGTCGTTCTGCCGCAGTGCCTGCTTCGCCACTGGAGGAACGGAATAACCATTGAACCAGCTGTTGGCATCGAGAGCATCATTGCGCAGATAATCAAACGCCGTTCCGTGATACTGATTCGTGCCGGAACGGGTGATGAGTTCGAACTGCCCGCCCGGGGTGCGGCCATACTCGGCAGAATACGTCGATGTCACCGCACGAAATTCCTGCAGCGCATCGATGGATACCAGGCTCTGTGTTGTTCCAAGGGCAGTCTCGCCCGGTGTTGCACCAGCAAAGCCGGCGCCGGTGAAGCCGGAAGGCGAGACGCTCGCCCCGGTGTTGCCACTTACACCGTCCACCGTGAAATAGTTTGCTTCGGTGCGTTGTCCATTTACGCTGAGTTCGCCACTCTCGCCAACTCCCTGCGAGGGAACAATCAGGACCCCAGGCGCGAGCGTCATCAGCGATTGGAGGCTGCGCCCGTTGAGCGGAATGTTCTCCACAAATCGCCGGTCAATTACGGTACTCACCGTTGCGTCTGTGGTGTTGAGATTCATACCGCTGCCATCGACGGTAACGGACTGGCCGACCGTTCCCGGATGCAGCACAAAATCCAGAGAAACCTTGTCGGCGACATTGAGCCTCAGGTTTTGCACGACCTCCGCATCAAACCCATCCGCTTGCACCGTGACGTCATACGTTCCAGCAGGGAGCAGCGGTAGAACGTACCGTCCATCGCCGTTTGACTTAGTCTGCCATTTCACTTTGGTTGAGCTGTCGATGACCTCAAGAGAGGCGCTCTGAATAGCGGCCTTGGAAGGATCAGTGATCGTACCGGCAATCTGTGCACTTTGTCCCCAGGCAACAGCTCCAGTAAAAAAAGACAAAACGCACAGAGAGCCAAGAAAACACAAGGGAAATGGCGAACGGGCCAACATAGAACTACCTTTCTTGATGGAATGCTGGCCGTCGCCGCTTTGAAAGTGCCCTAGCCGCCAGCCTTTACTCTGTCGATCTCCAGACCTCGCGGTGCTTCGCCAAAAAGACCGCCGCAAGGGTCTATTGCATAACTGCACACAAAATCGAAGCTGCCGACTCTTAAAATACGACAATTTCAGTCCTATATCAATAGAGAGAGTAAGCTAGCATCGCAATTCATTGAAAAGATGGGTGTCTACATTTACCGGAGGGGCTAAACAACATTGGCGAGCTGTGATAATAAGCCCGTCATTCCTCTGTCACGATTGAACTCGCTGCGGTGGAGTGGACTTCGTCGACAACCCAATGGATTACGACAGCCGGGAACCGGAATGGTGCGTTCATGGCTGGCCGTTCATGGGTCTATTTCTTCTCGAGGATCTTCAGTTCATCACTCTATTCGCTGCGAATCGCAGAAGTCTCCGTTGTGGGACCGACGAACCCGGTCTATGAGATTAAAGAAATGACATTGCGGTGACAATTCCATATAAGACTATTTGGTCGTAATAAAATAAGACCGATTTAGTCGTTAATTAGTTTCCTAAACACAATGCTTTAAGGAGCAGACACATCGATGTCTCAGCAGTTATCTGTCTTATCTCTTATTCGGAGAAGCGCATTCTTCCTTTTCATCTTTGCCTGTCTGGGCGGAGCCAGTGTGGCCCAGAATGTGACCCTGACCGGTGAAGTTACGGATCCGTCGAACGCTGCGGTCGCCAATGCAGAGGCGACTCTCACGAACAACTCAAGCCACACGGTGCGACACGCCACGACGAACCAGACGGGATTCTACACATTTGCTTCCGTTCTGCCCGGCGCCTATACCCTGACACTCGAAGCGAATAACTTCACTCGTTACGAGAACACAGACGTTACAGTTGGCCCACAAAATCTGACAGTTAATGCCAAATTGGAGTTGAGTTCTGTGTCTCAGTCGGTCACCGTGAGAGACGATCACCAGTCTCTTCAGGAGGTTTCGACTCTCGATAAGACCGGAACCAAGCTGGAAGATCTGCCGGTCAGTATTCAAGTCATCTCCAAAGAGATTCTTACAGAGCAGGGCGCCACGATGCTCCGCCAGGGACTCACCAATGCCAGCGGTGTGAATTATGGCGGCCAGGACAGCAAAGGATTCTACGATCACTTCCTGATCCGCGGTCTCAACGCCACGATCTACAGCGACGGCTTCACCGATGGCGACCAACTCGGCGGCGTTTCCCACTCGTTGAATGGTGTCGAGCGGGTTGAGATTCTGGAAGGGCCGGGTTCAGCTCTTTTCGGCAGCGGAGCCTCAGGAGGAACGATCAGTCTGATGCACTACACGCCCTCATCCGATCCGTACTACGGGGTCAGTCTGCAAGGCGGATCTTTCGGCAGCATTTCAAACAACGACTATCTGACTGGCCCGACTGGTATTGCTGACCTGAACTATCGAATTGATGCTACCTTCTCGCATTCCAATGGATTTCGCGATCTGAGCAGCCATGACTACGAAGTCAGACCCTCTCTTGAATGGCAATTGCCCCACCATGTGATCGACTTTGCTGTGGATGCTCGGCATATTCACGATACGCCGGATTCTTACGGCCTGATCTATCTCAATGGGTCGCCTATCACGGGTGTGCCCATCACTTCGAAGTATTCCACTCCGTTCGCCTCCGCTAACCAGCCATTCGTCCGACCCACGCTACAGACACATGGGTCGTCGGAGACTCTCTGACGATCAGTAACCGGTTTTCCTATCTGCATCGTCAGCTCGATGTTCTTGGCAATGGTGACAGCACAAGCACGAAGGTGAGTGATGGTGAAGTAGTCGGTCGGCAACTCCGTCAACAAGACGACACCGATAACAGCTACGATTACCAGTTCGAGCCTGTCTGGAAATTCTCAACGGGAACAATTCGGCATACCTTGCTCACTGGTTTCGAGTATCTGCGCCAGACGCTGGCCACAACACGCACTACGGCCGACCTCCCGAATATTCCTGACGCGTTTCATCCAGTTCCACCTGAGACTTCGACGGCCGAACTGACATTTCTGTGCGATGCAAAACACTCTTGTGACGATGATCATTTGCTGGCTAACTATTACAGTGTGTATGCCACCGATCAAGTCGATGTCACGAGCCGCCTCAAGCTTCGCGGAGGTGTGCGCGGGGACTGGTTCAATACTTCTCTCACACCGCTTATCACGGTACCCGGCAGGTTCGGAACAAACGGACAGCCTCTTCTGGCAGAAGTACAAGACAGCCGTCATAATGCGCCTGCGAGTTGGAGCGCAGGCGTGCTATACAAGATAGCCCCGACCGTGATCCCTTATTTCGGCGCATCAACCAGCCATCTTGTAAATTTCAACTCCGAGAATACTCAGAACGGCGTCGGAACACCCGAGTCCGCATTGCAGTACGAGGCTGGTATCAAATTTCCTTTCTTTCACAACAGGATCGCGCTGCATACCGCAGCTTTTAACGTCGCGCGAAATAATGTGGCGACTCTCGTCACCATTAATAGTGTGGAGACGATTGTCTTCGATAGCCAAAGGACGAGGGGATTCGAGGCTTCATTTGATGGAAAGGCGACGGAACAGTGGCACATTCTGGCAAATGTAACCACTCAGAACGCGGTGATCATCGATAATCCACAAGGAGTGACATCCGTGGGCAATCATCCCCAAGGCGCTCCGGCGAACATGGCGAACCTCTGGTCAACCTATGATTTCTCGATGGCCGGCATCCGCGGATTCAAAGTGGGCGCCGGATTGAACTATATGGCCAAGAGCTACAGCGATATTACGAATGTAAATTCCATTCCTTCATTCGTGATTGGAAATGCCACGTTCGCCTTTGAAAAAGAGACATGGACCTTCCGTCTCAGCGTGGATAACTTCACCGATAGACGTTATTTCGTTGCTGCCAATGCAACTGGAGCCTATGTCGGCAATCCTGCCTCTGTCTACGGACAGGTGACGTTGAATCTAGGTGCACATAAATAGGGCAGAATACTGGTGCTGCGTAATTATGGCTGCAACAGAGCAACAGGCTGAGGCACGTGAAATCTGCCTCGGCCAGCTGCCCTCCTCGAACAGTCGGGAAGTGGTGAACGAAGTTGCTATGTGTATCGCGCATCCTGTTCTTTTTGGTGTGAAAAAATTTAGCCGGAACCAGGACCTGACCGATAGTGATCTACTTTAGAAAGAAAACCTAGCTGCGAGTTGTACGAGCCTGGGTGCTGCTGCGCTGACAGTCTGTCCGAAGTTCGGGTCTTCGATCTGCCCGTCTACTGATGCTGGTCCGTAGAACTGGGCATGATTGAAGACGTTAAAGGATTCGAATCGTAACGCGAGTGTTCGCGATTCGGTAAACCGAACATCCTTCTCAAGTGTCATATCGAAATTCTCGATTCCCGGACCATGGAACATGCGGCGCTTCGCATTGCCAAGTTTTCCAAGAATCTCTTCGGGAAACAAAGAGGTATTAAACGCTGGCTTGCCATTTCGTCCGTTGGTGTTGATCTTGAGCGACCCGGGAAGGGATTGGGGTGTATCGAGCAGATAGTTATTCACTCCATTACCCAAGGTTCCCAGAAGCGAGTTGTCAGAATTGTCATAAAGAGTTACCGGAAATCCGGTGGCGAAACGGGTTGTGCCAGAAAGGCTCCAATCGTTGGTGAGGTTGTTGCTCCTGTGAAGAAGCGTCGCGAACGGAAGCTGCCAGGTATAGCTGGCCTCAAAGCTGTGCTTCTGGTCCCAGGCTGAAATCGCCCGGCTCTGGCGTGGGTCGATGGGATTGAGCTGCTCGCCAAGATTCGATCCCTGGTCAATCGACTTCGCATAGGCGTAGCTGAGCAGGAACTGGGAGCCGTTGTGACTATAGCGAACGGTTGTCTCCAGAGCATTGTAGTTGGAATTGGCGATGGAGCTATCAGACGTGTTTTCGCCGTAATCGGGTCCTTGGCCCACGCGAGTGCCCTGAATAGTCTGGCCAGCAGTGTTTGTATAAGTTGAATCCTCCCCAAACGGACCGCATCCAGGAAGGCTCAGACAAAGTGCGGAGTTACCCGGATTCACTGAGACGACCGTGAGAATACGGTGCCCCTGATTGCCAACATAGCTCACGGTCAGCACAGTATTGGCAGTGATTTGGCGCTGGATAGATAACATGTAGCTGTCGATGTAGGGCGTACGGTTGCGATGATCGAAGAAGGGATCCGCCGCGAGCGGAACGAAGTTCGCCCAGTTGACTGAGTTGTCGGGATGCGACCGCGAGACATTGTGCGGCGGGAAGGCAAATGGAAAGCGCTGACCGTTGTTGAATCCAGTGGCTGCGGTGATGAACGGAGTGGCGAACAGTGGTGGCCCAGGGCTCAGGTAGTTATAGCCAAACGGTGGAACAGCATACATGATGCCTGTCGCGATACCAGGAAACTCGGTATAGAAGAGTCCATAGCTGGCTCGAATACTGCTTTGCCCTCCTGACCCAAGGACTTTCTCCCAGAAGCCTCCGTTGGGCCGCGGCGTATAGGCAAAACCAATTCTGGGCGCAAAGTTCAGGTGGCCAGTGGGAGCGATTGTCTTCGGAACTCCAGGATCGCCTGCGACCAACAACCCCGACGGCGCGCCCGGGAACAACGTCGATTGTTCTCCGGCAATGTAGGTCTGCAGTTGGTTGTACTTCTCCCAGAAAGGCGCGATCATGTCCCAGCGCAGACCCGCATTGATCGTAAGACCGTTGCGCACTCGCCAGCTATCCTGTCCATAGAGACCGAGATAACGATTCCGCAGGTAGAATGGCTGGCCTGAAGACTGCGTGAAGTTGCTCGGGACCCCGATGAGGAAGTCCGCGTATGGCGAGCCGGTTTCAGTTCCGTTGATGTTGAAGGTCCCGTTGAAAGTGGCGTTTGGGTGCTCATTGACCTCATCGGCGTGGAACTGGCCGCCGACTTTCAGGGTGTGTTCTCCGATGACCTTCGACAAGCCATTGCTCAGATACCAGGTATTGTTCACTTGGGTTATGTTGGTGATCGGGACACCCATCACAAAAGTGGGAAATGTTATGTTCTCGACGCCCTCGAATTGAGGCGCCTGCACATAGATGCCTGATCCTCCATTGTTTCCGGAGGCAAACCCCTGCGAAGACATGCTCACTCCCAGTCCGCCTTTCGGCTGGCCGATGACATTCGCGTTGCGTAGGTAGCCAAAATGAAACTCATTGACGGTGTTCGCGCCGAAGACCTTCGTGTCTCCAAAGGAAAAGAGCTGTGCTCGCCCAATGGTGAGTGCATCGAAGCCGGGAATGCTCGCTCCGGCAACCGAGCCAGGGTATGGATTGTCAAGGCTGTAGTCATCGACAAAGTAGTAGCCGGATAGCTGACCGAATCGAGTGTTGCCATCGATACGCATCGATCCTTTATCGTCCCGGACGGTTTGTGAAAATGCTGATGTCGAAAACTGGCCCGCACCGCTATTGGGTGTTGGGATGTATTGAAGTAGATTCTTCCCAGGCGCCGACCATGCACTCTGTGGTATCACTCCATTGGGAAAGACCGCAGAGTAAGGTTCTCCGGCAGTGACGGGATAGCCAAGCTCCTGGGTCAGCAAAGACGCGAGGTATGGTCCGCTGACACTGCCTGTCAGCATACTTTGCTGTGTGGACGGATCAAGAAAATTTCCGCCGCGTTGGGCAATCGTAGGAACAGAGATGTTTCCGGTTGAGATGCCCTGTGTGGTTCTGGTCCCCTGATAGTCAGTAAAGAAAAATACCTTGCTCTTCAGTGCAGGACCGCCGAATGCTCCGCCAAACTGGTTCTGCCGGAAGACCGGACGGGTGGGATCAAAGTAGCCTCGCGCGTCCAGGGCAGTGTTACGCAGGAACTCAAAAGCTTCACCATGAAACTTGCTGGCTCCCGACTTGCTAACGACCGTGATCATGCCGCCGTTATAGTTGCCGTACTCTGGATCGAAGTTGTTGGTTAACACACGAAATTCTTCGATCGAATCGAGATTGGGAATGATCGATGTTCCCCCGTTCATGTGTTCCTGCACATCGATTCCATTGACGAGGAAGCCATTCGAAGACTCGCGTTGCCCATTGATCGAGAGGTTGCCAGGATTGAGATCGCCGGAGGGATCGAGGCCACCCGTAACGCCGGCCATGATAACCGAGCTTGGCAGAAGTGTAGAAATAGGAGCCACCCCCGGCTGGATAGCGAGCAGGTCCGTATAACTTCTTCCATTCAGAGGGAGCGCAGTCATTTGAGTGGCTGAAACAACTTCTCCGAGATGCGTCGCTGTTGTCTCGATCTGTGCACTTGTGCCGGTCGTTACCGTAACTGTATCCGACTGCCCGCCGACAATGAGCACAATATCGAGTCTGATGGCCGCATCTGTGTCAACAGAGATTCCTTCTTTCCTCTGTGCTGCAAATCCAGATGCTGTGATCGTGAGATCGTAACGTCCGACCGGGAGATTGGGAAAGGAATACAGTCCCTGCTTATCGGCTGCAGCCTGCCAGACTGTCTGCTGTGCTGTGTTCACCAGTTTGAGCGTTGCACCGACGATCAACGCGCCGCTGGGATCTGCTACGGTTCCGAAGATGCTACCACCGCTCGCCGCATAGATAGGAAGAGTCGTAAGCAGGGAAAAAACAGCAACTAGAAATGTGGAACGGCTGTTGCGAGCAGCGAATAGTAAGGAAACCAGCCTCGAATAGAGCACATGCACCTCATCGGGCGGAAGAAAGGTGCGAAGCTCAGAAATTCATGAGCGACCGTCCCCGTTTCCACGCGGAGAAGAATCACAAATTCACTCTGGGTAGGTCTCCTGACTTACAGGCGAAGCCGTTTGCGAGCGGCTTCAGATCATCCACCTTCCCCGGGTGTCTCCGAGTGGCTTATTGGAAGATCCATTGTCCTGATTACAGTGGCGGGACCGTGCCGGACTCTCACCGGCTTCCCTGTTATGCCCTCGCGGGCACCCAGAAGAATGTCAGACTCACCATATCACGATTTTCGATGAGGAAAAGTTGAGCTGGCTAAGAACCGCTTCTTTCAGCAAATAGAAAAAGTTGGCGAGAAGGAGATGTTTATCCTTCTCGCCAACGTGCCTTAGGTGCTGGAAGTCGCTTGGTACCTTACCGACCGCCTCCGTAGCCAAAGGTAATTGTGAGCATAACGCTACGTCCTGGTGTCTGCGTCAACTGATCTCCTCCTGATATGGCCGTCGTTGCGATGTAAGACGATTGCGTGCCATCAGGCAGTATTGCCGGCACTGGATTGCCTGCCGGAACCACACCAACAATGTCATGGGTGTTCAGCAGATTGTTGAAGCTCAGCCCGATCTTGGTGTGATCGAAACGTGAGCTATTTCTGACGGTGTAGTTGAGAAACAAGTTCACGAGGCTGAATGAATCTGTATAGACCTGGTTGTGATAAGAACCGTTGTCGTTCCATTGAGGGCCAATACGCTTATCAAATATGCCCAGATCGAGATTCTTATTTTGATAGGTAAGACCATATCCTTGGGTATTTGATGGAGTGTTAGTTACCCAAAGTCCTGAAGGCACCCCCGTGCCGGTATAGGTTGCTCTACCAACGGTTCCATTCGCGTAAAAGCTAAGGCCCTGCGTAATATTAATGTTGGTTTCCAACTCTATGCCCTTGGTAATGGAGTCGGGCCCGAGAAAATAAATCGTGTCACTACCATCCGTGGGAGTGAAAGAACTGTATGCGTTCTGAAACTTGATGTAGTAAGCGTCGCCATCTACCATGACCCTCCTGAGCTTCAAAACAGAGCCGGTCTGATAGGTCGATACCCCTGTCGGCTTCGGTAGATTTCCAACACGCCCATCGGTCACATCGAAAACGCTGGTCGGAGGAATGATGCTTCCCTTGGAGAATTGACCGTAGACCGACCAGTTATTCTTAATGCGGTAGTTCGCATCGACAGAGGGGAGCCATGAGCTGTAACCAGCTTCGTTTGTAATCGAAGGTGCTCCGCCGAGATTGCCAACTACTTTGCCATCATCGGCATACTGCGTGAAGCTCTGATTGTAGTGCGCTAACTTTAGACCGCCGGTAACCATAAGTTTCCGGGTTGCATGATATTCATACTCAGCGAACGGCTGGTAGATGTTGGTGTAATACCGTTCATGAAAGTTTGGCAGCACCTGATCCATGCCGGTAGTCGGATCGGACGGAAACTGGAAGCGGTTGGTTGTTGACCAGTTGTACCAGAGACCAGTACGGAAGACGCCATATTGGGATGTTTGGCTAAGTGTGCTGGTCTCACCATATTGTCGATAGCTATTCAGCTTGTCGATACCGCATGGAAGTCTGCCTTTTACCGGCGTCGCGCAGAATCCATCTGGGGTCTCGCTGGTTGGCGTATCTGTAATAGATGTGACCGAGCCAACGTTGGTGTAGTTCTGGTGATTATAGTAGCTGTAGGTATAAGGCTTAACATCCAGGCTCCAGCCATGGCCAAGCTGCGATCGGAGACCGACATACTCAAAATCCGTCGGGACATGGTTAAGGTTGTAGTGATAGTTAGAAGGATCGTTTGGAATGTTATTCAGCAGATAATTGTACCCAAACTGATCTACCTGGGCGCGTGTCGGTAAGTTAGCATCAGGAGTATTGGCATCGAGCATGACGACACCGCTGAACCCAGTCAGAATGGTCTTATCTGAGAATTGGTACTGAACCTTGATATCTCCTGCATTGCGCGTTTGATAGTTAAAGGTCTGGAAGCCATCCGAAGTAAGCCTGTGCACATCGAGTGACAAGCTGGTTTTATGATTAGCGCCGATGCTGCCTGAGTCATACTCGCCATCCACCAGAAGAGTATTGAAAGAGCCATAGGAAACGGTGCCGCGCACGCCTTGCTGCAATGGCACATCTTTGGATAAGAGATTGACCGATCCCCCGAATGGGGTGGGACCAATCGTAGAGGCTGAACCGGGGCTGCGATCGAAGTCTACGCCACCGATCCACTGTCCGGGAAAGAAGGCCCAGGAGTGGTGGCTCGGGGTATTGGTGTCTTGAAAGGGAATGCCGTCCCACGTGATGTCATACTCGCCATCCTGGAAGCCACGAAAAGAAGTTGTCGCCTGACCTAGACCGACTCCGTTGGTATTGATCGTAAAGGTGCCGGGAACAATCTGGATAATCTCGGCATAATCCGTGACTGGAGACGTAAACTGCTGAATGAACTGCGAAGAAATCTCCGAGCGAGCGGAACGTGCATTTAGCAACGCTTGTACCGGCGAGAGTTGCGATGCGATCGAGTCAGAATCACTTGCGTCAACGACAATCTGCTGTGCCACATTTCCGACGTTTAACGTCATCGAAATGTCCTGCGACTGCGCTGCCGTAAGCTGCAGACCCGTGCGGCTGGTCAAGGCAAAACCTGGCGCGGAAACTTCGACGCTATATTTGCCAGCAAGCAGGCCGGCAACGGAAAAATGTCCTTGTGCGTTAGCAGTTACCTGACGAATGGCGGCGGTCGATTCATTTTTTACGGATACGGCCGCGTTCTGGACAGCATTTCCCTGCGAGTCCAAGATAGTTCCCGTCAGAGTTGCATCTGTTCCCTGTTGCGCTCGCATTAAAACTGGACCGGCCATAGAAAGAATTACAAGTGTGCTGACAGTGAGTACATGACGCCAGCGTTTCAAGAGATCCTGTCTCAATCATTCCTCCAAAAAATAACGTTCAGTCTGGGCAGTTCCGCAAACGTAACTGTCGAATGTGAAAGTGGTGTTACACCCTATGTATGGCACGACGAGGACAATGGCCAGCGGCAATCAGGAGCGGATTTCACTCACAGCTCTTGATGGCAGCAGGGTATGAAAGACCTTGATTCCATTGCATATTTTCTTCGAACGCGGGATTGACACCCATAGTTCAACGACAGGTATGCTCGGCTAACTGGAGTCAGGATGACGTTCCGCCGTTCAGTTTTCCTTAAGGCTAATTTCAGCTTTTTTTAAGCTGAAACGGAACGAAGAAGGTAAGACACGGCATTTGAGTTGGTGGCGTTACACCATCTGCTCGCGCAAAGCAGCAGAATAGGAATCCATGGCCACGGGAAACTTGACCTGAAAGACAGAGCCGTTCAGGGGAATGCTCTCAACGGTGAGTTCTGCCTGATGCGCATCAGCAATCCATCGGGCAATCGCCAGACCTAATCCATTACCGGCCTGTGTCTTTCTCTCCCGGAGATCCGCCTGATAATACCGCTCGAAGACACGCTGTCGGACATCTTCTGACATTCCGATGCCGGTGTCGCATACTGTCACGACAACCTCATTTTCCGTTCGCGAAACTGCCGCCCTAATCTCTCCGTGTTCGGGAGTATATTTGATCGCGTTATCTAGAAGGATTCCTAACAGCCGTTGCAGCAGGAGCTCATCTCCCTCGATGTATACGGCTTCTTCCGGAAGATGCCAGTCCAGTATGATTCCGCTGGACTCCGCTAGGTCTTCAACCCTCCTGCAACCGTTGATCACTAGTTCACAGATATTGATACGCTGAAAAGCAACCTCGTGGCTAAAGGTATCGCTCCGTGCCAATGCGAGCAGCGCGTCCAGCAACGTAGAAGCCGTGCGGCATTCCGTCACGACCCTGTTCAAGTCCTCGCGATACTCCTCTTCGGAATGGCGCCGGTGGAGCGAAAGCTGGGCAGTGGCCAGAATCACAGTGATCGAGGTTCTCAGATCATGCGATACATCTGCGGAAAACTTGCTGAGGCGGGAGACCGCCGTCTCAAGCCTGCCTAATAACTGGTTCCATGCCACCGCAAGATGCTGAATCTCGTCTTTTGCAGCAGGCACCGGCAATCGTGCTGACAAGTTGCCGATGCCGATGTTCACCGCCGCCTTCATCATGCGATCCACCGACTTCAACGCATGGCGACTCAATAGATAACCGCTGATGGCTGCCAGGCTCAGCAGCCCCGGCATCAGCAGCAAAAGCGCACTACGGTAAATGCGCAGCATGTAAAACTCTTCATCCAGCAGGCCCCCGAGGTAGAGGCGTGCCGGCTGCCCATTCAGCAGGATCGAGTGACACATCACCATCGCCGGTAGATGTT
Organism: Acidobacteriota bacterium; assembly: GCA_013285705.1. Classification (GTDB taxonomy): domain Bacteria; phylum Acidobacteriota; class Terriglobia; order Terriglobales; family Acidobacteriaceae; genus Alloacidobacterium. Next base: position 11,868 of record JABDHA010000044.1, on the reverse strand, counting down.
CCAGTTGCTGGAAGAAGAAAACTGTCTGGCTACAGTCTTTCGAGTCAGGCAATATCCTGTCTGCACTGTTTACTGTGAGTGGAAATAATAAACTTCCATTTGGATTGCGAATCTCAAACAGATTCCCTTCGTGGGTGACGATGGCATAGTTGTGAAGCTGCTCGGACAGCGGCAATGGTGTGTGTTCTGCCTTATTGTCTTCGAGAAATTGAATCAATCGCTGTTCGCGACCCCGCAGGTGCGACTTCTTGCCCTGGAACAGGGCAAAGCGCAGAGCTCCATAAGACAGCACTCCAAATAGCAGCAGTCCCGCGAAAGTAACCAGCAAATACCACAGGGTGAGTTTGGCCCGGACAGAAAGATCGCGCATTCACTCGTTCCCTAATCTGCCACAAACATATAGCCGGTTCCATGCACGGTCCGGATCAGTGTGTGATTGTCGTCTGGCTTATCTTCGAGCTTGGCTCGCAAGCCATGAATATAGACGTCGAGTGTATTTTCCTTTACTTCTGCGAGATGGCCCCAGCCGGCTTCGATCAATTGCTCCCGCGACGTGACGAGCCCGCTGCGGCGCATCAGCACTTCTAACAATTCCAACTGCTTGCGCGTGAGATAAATTTGTCTTCCGTTGCGTATCGCTACTCCGCGGCTCCGGTCCAGCAGAATGCTTCCTGCCTGGATCACTTGCGGCTCTATTGGGCGCTGCATACGGCGTGCGATTGCGCCGACACGCGCCAATAAAATCTCCAGAAGAAATGGCTTTACCAGGTAATCGTCGGCGCCGAGATCGAATGCCTGCAAAATCTTTGGAACGGCATCTACTGCCGTTAATACCAGCACAGGAGTTTTACAGCGCTTCGCGCGCACCTGCTCTAAAACCTCAAAGCCGTCCATGCCTGGAAGATAAATATCGAGTAAGGCGGCGTCGTATCTTCCCGCGAGCATCATGTCCGCGCCCTCCTTCCCATTGTAGGAAAGAGATACCTGATGCCCATTCTCTCTCAGACCCCGTTCGACAAGACCTGCAATCCTTTTATCATCTTCAATTACCAGAACATTCATAAATGGCCTGTTGTAAGGCTAGTGCCTTTGCACGCCGGAAAAATGAAAATTAGGTTACAGAGAGGTTTCAGAGCAGTTACATAATCAACATCCACTGCCGATTATTCTTGCTTCCGACACTGCGGGAACGGTTGTAGTGAGTCGGGATCGCTGTTCGTCGCTTTAAACCCGGCGATCGTGTCACTTCGACTTGAGCAAGTTACCATTCCTGGCTTCCAACTCCAGCAGGTGTGCTTTCGTTTCGAGACCACCTGCGAACCCTGTTAATTTGCCAGATGATCCGATTACACGATGGCATGGGACAACGATCGAAATCGGATTTCTGCCATTGGCTGCGCCCACCGCTCGCGTAGCTTTGGGATTTCCCAGCTGTTTCGCAAGTTGCCCATAGCTCCGCGTTTCACCGAATGGTATGGCCAGAAGGGCCTCCCAAACATCGTTCTGAAATCGAGTACCTCTCATGTCGAGAGCGAGCGAGAACGATTTGCGCTTTCCCGCAAAATACTCTTCCAGTTGGCGTTCAGTTTCGCGAAGAATGGGGTGTTTTCCGTCCCCGACGAGATCACCTAGCCGCACTCGGCGCGGATTGTCATTCTCCCAGAGAATAGCGACAAGCCCTTTGTCGCTCGCTACAAGCTTTAATTTTCCGACTGGAGAGTTCATGATTTTATAGAACAGTTTCATTGTCTTTCCTTTCTGGAATTGACGAAGTCGTTCCATAGGTAGCTGTTCAGAATTTGTGAAGGGTCGCCCTAGTCTCAAACGATGCTGATCGCTTTGAGAGTGAAGCCGGATCTGCCGCCCAGAGATGTTGGGCTGCGTAGGCGCGCCAGGGACGCCACGATCGTGCACGGACGAGCAGGTAAGCTGAGGTTGGTTTCTCTCCAACTATGGTCCCCGCGCCGCGAAGCAGACCGATGTCCGACGCGGGGAATGCATCCGTTTCTCGGATGGCACGTAGGGCAATATAGTGGGCCGTCCAGTCACCGACGCCGCGGATCATGCGCAGCCGTTCGACGGTTTCTTCGATACTCCCAAGCGGACGGAACAAATTCGGGTTTGCTACGGTGGCTTCAGCCATTGCCTTCAGTGATGATTGACGTGCTGCGGGCATTGCCAGACCGAGAGACTTCGCGGAGGCCAACCGTTGAGGGGTAGGAAATACGTAAATTAGTCCTGGGTAGATTCTTTGTTCCATCGGCAATTCTTTGCCATGCAATGCAACCAGTTGCCCCGCGAGTCGACGTGCTGCGGCAACGCTGATCTGCTGACCAAGAACAGCGCGCACCGCGATTTCAAATCCGTTCCATCCGCCAGGGGCACGTAGGCCGGGCCGCTGTGCTACCAGTGGTGCGAGTAATGGATCACTTGATAAGTGTGCGTCAATTGTCTCGATATCGGCCCCTACATCGAAAAGACGTCGAACCCGCGCGACAATCGTGGGCAACGATTTCACATTCGGGAAGCGGATTGTGACGCCCAGGCTTTGCCGGTCAGGTTGGTGAGCCACCTCCACACTTCCAGTGTGTCCATCGATATCGACAGTACGCAAATAGCGTCCGTTCTCCACGACTTCGACACCTGGAATTGTACGCGCCTGGAGAAAGGAGAGAATCGAATCCCAGTCATAAGGCGATCGATATCGAATCCGCAAAGTCACCCCAGCATTGTTTCCTGCACGACTGTTCGACGTTTTCCGTCGCAGGGCGCTCGGAGGACGATGGTAGAGTTTGTGAAATGTCTCATTGAACCGTCGCAGGCTGCCAAACCCGGCTGCCAATGCCACTTCGGTCATAGGCAGCTGCGTTTCATGAATAAGTTGCTTGGCAAAAAGCACTCGACGCGTTTGAGCTACTGAGACCGGCGAAGCGCCGAGATGTTGAAGGAAGAGGCGCCTGAGTTGCCGTTCGCCTACTCCGAGACGTGCCGCTAACTTCTCGACGCTTGCCTTCGCACCGTCAAGAGCACCTTCGGCGATGAGAGCCAATGCTCGAGAGACTGTATTCGATGTGCCGCGCCAGGACGCCAGATCCGGAGCGCTCTCGGGACGGCAACGAAGGCACGGGCGAAAGCCGGCATCTTGAGCCGCCGCAGCTGAACCATAGAAACGGCAGTTCTCAATTTTCGGCGTCCGCGCTGGACAGATCGGGCGACAATAGATGCCTGTGGATTTGACACCTACGTAGATCAGACCGTCGAAACGGGCATCTCTGCTCTGTAAGGCCCGGTAATAAACGCTGTGATCAGGTAGCTCCATATCAAGATTGTCCCATCTGTCGGTCCGTAAAACTCGCGCTTTTCGGACATCATCATTTTTCTCATCGGATCGATGGAAAACGAGAGAATTCGATATCGAGGACGATGAATGCCTGCGCGCAGTCATTGGGCGTCATGGAAAATGATGCCCACCGTGTGTCGTTGCCCGGAACGCAGACGGCTGACGCCATGTCTCAAGTTGACGCGATATGTACCGCGCGTTCCTTGCACCGGGCGATGATGCACCGCAAAAACTACAGCATCTCCTTGTCGTAATGGCACAACTTCAGGCCGCGACTGCATACGCGGACGCTGTTCGGTGAGCACGAATTCTCCACCCGTGAAATCTCTGTTGGGTTCCGACAACAGGATGGCTACTTGTAAGGGGAAAACGTGTTCACCATAGAGATCCTGATGAAGGCAGTTGTAATCACCTTCGCTGTATTGGAGGAGCAGGGGCGTAGGCCGATGCTGTCCTGCGTCATGGCATCGCTGAACGAATTCAGCGTGTCTCTCGGGATAGCGCACGTCGATGTTCATCGCCGCATTCCAGCGGTTGGCTACAGGCGCGAGACGAGAATACAGCGCAGTACGAAGCTCTTGAATTATCCCTGGCAGCGGATAGCTGAAATACTTGTACTCTCCGCGCCCGAAGCCATGTCGTCCCATAACAACGCGGCTGCGAAAGAGGCTGTCGTTGAGGTATAGACCGGCAATCGCCTGGCATTCCTCGGGAGATAGAATGCGCGGAAGTATCGCGTTTCCTTGCGCGTCAAATTCCTTCGAAATGCGCTGCCAGTCGATGGCGTTGACGCGTGCGGCTGCCCACTCTGCGGGAATCGTGATTGCGTCTCTATTTCTCGTCGATGTATTCATTGATCTACTTCCCGATCCTCATGAAGACAAGCTAACGAGAAACCCAGTCAGAAACACTCCATTTCTTGCTTTTAAATTCTCTGAACCAGAGTTTTTACGCCAATCGCTGCACAATGCTTGCGAAGCACATCGTTTGCTCAGGGTACAAGCTCCGCGCCCTCGTTGGCAGAGGTGTTTTCATTCGATAACTAAGCAAGGCGGATATCAAAGGTTATGAAGGTAGATCTCTTGAAGATTCGATCGGCAAAGACAGATCATGAATCATATGCAGCGCTTCTCTGAGCGATGCATATCGAATCGTATAGGCCGGAATTACAGATACCAATCTCAAAAATGCCTCGAACCTATACCGGTCAAAATACTTTCCAAGCAACATGCCTCCTTCATTGAGGAGATTGAGAGTGTGAAGCGGAGACAATCTCTCTGCATGTGGCACAGATGCTGGGTGGTAGTGTGGAAAGAAGATGTGCGTGAGCTTTCGTGAATGAGCTGAGAAGCCCGTCTCTAGCGGATGGAGCAGGCGTATCTTCATACCATCGGAACGAATGTGAATGGGTGCACGAGAGAGTTGCGGCCAATCATGTTGGAGCACGGTCCAGCTTCCTTCTTTTAATGCCACAGGCAAGCGAAGGGATGCAACGGAGCCTGTATCGAGCTTCAGGAGGGCAGGCTCATCCGTCAAGAGGTCGAAGCCATGGGCCATAAGATAAGCCGCCAAGGTGCTTTTTCCGGCCTCGCGTGGAGCACAAAGCATTACCCCACAATCGCGGTCGGCCACCATAGCTGCATGGAAGGCAATATCATATTCTGCTTCGGCGTAGAGCAGGGACCGTGCAGAGTGCAGCAGGCCCAGCCCGATTTGTCCATCACGTAATGAAGACAAAAGCTCACGACCGTTGGCATAGATGGTCCAGCCATCTTCCTCACGCTGTGCTGACAGATGGCATCGGGCAGGTTGCATGGTTGCATGACAATTCCGGAAGTAGTCGCGGCAAAGATCCTCAAGTGGCCCAGCGGGATATTCGAGAAGTACTGGAATGTTGTGGATGTCGATATTCGAGGCCCTGGGCTTATCAACGATCGGGCAATCCCAGCGAGCATCCTCGGATGGGAAATTGCCCCGAGATAACGCGTAAATGGCTTTCAGTCCGTCGTCGGACGCCGATGATGCTCTGTTCCCATGAATGAATCTCAGGTCCTCCAAGAGCGCCCCTGCATCGAATGCTCGATATGCGGCGACTCCAGCAGCATCAAGACCGGCAAAACGATTCTGGGCTTCTGAATACACGATTCCTTGATCATCGAGCAGGTAAAGCCACTGCCGTGCGCAAGTGGTTGTGATTCGACGGAAACTACAAATCATATCCGTTATTTCTTCCATGAGGAAATTTCGCTTCATTCAGAGTATGCACAGAAGGGCCGGTCACTGCGTTAGAGCTTCGCAGTATTACATTAGTGTTTATTCACACTATGCATTGTCGAATTCGAAATAATTTGTTGGCGGTTTTATGCATTTCACTATATTGTGGTGCGCAGCGATTTCTTCGATCTCTGAGGTAGAGGACGAGGAAACTCGTAACTGTATCTCTCGGCCTTGGTTTTTATCGTTTAAATTATTGGAGCTGCGATGCTCTGCAGAGGTTTTTCTGCGCCCGCATAAGTCAGCTCAATGATTTCCTTAACACCGGAGACTTGAAATGAGTGAGCCGTATGTAGGTGAAATACGAATGGTGGGGTTCAATTTCGCTCCACAGAACTGGGCATTGTGCAATGGACAGACATTGTCCATTGCGCAGAACGAAGTGTTGTTCAACCTCATCGGCACAACCTATGGCGGAGATGGCATCAATACCTTCAATCTTCCTAACTTGCAGGGGCGCATCCCATTCCACCAGGGCAGCAATGGTTCATCAGGCCCTCTTGTGATCGGGCAGATATCGGGCTCCGAGAACGTGACGCTTACAACGAGCCAGGTTCCCGCGCACACGCACCCTTTGGTAGCGGCGCAAGGCGTAAATAGCGGTACACAGCCTAGCCCCTCGGGCGGACTGTGGGCGGGGTCTACGCTGGAACAGTTTTCGACGGAAACACCAGCAGACTCAATGGATCCCAGCGCGATACTAGCTTCTGGCGGCGGCCAGGCACACGATAATGTGCCGCCATTCCTGGTGGTGAATTTCATCATTTCTCTTTTTGGCGTTTTCCCGAGCCAGAATTAACCCGGAGGAAGAAAGTACAGGTACATTATGGGAACACCCTATCTTTCGGAAATCAGAATTGTAAGTTTTAACTTTGCACCCAGAGGGTGGGCGCTCTGCAACGGGCAGACTCTTTCCATCAATCAAAATCAGGCCTTATTTGCGCTATTGGGAACAACATACGGAGGCGATGGCATTACCACCTTCAAGCTTCCAAATCTGCAGGCAAGCATGCCGGTGCACCAGGGGAATGGGTTCAATCTCGGAAATGCCGGAGGTGAGGCAGCGCACACGCTAACTGTGCCGGAAATGCCTTCCCATACCCACACCGCGCAAGGGGTATCGACGACTGCTACTTCGCCAGCTGCTACGAACAACACCTGGGCGACGTCCACGGCAAATCCTTACAACACGCAGCCGCCTCCTAACACGACCATGAGCCCGGCCACTGTGGCCATGGCCGGCGGAGGACAACCCCACGACAATATGCCGCCGTATCTGACGCTGAATTTTGTCATCGCTCTTCAGGGAATTTTTCCATCGCGAAACTGACAGGAGAAAGTTTGCTCTATGGCTGATCAATTTGTAGGAGAAATCCGGATCGTACCGTTCGACTTTGCTCCCCTCGGCTGGGCATTATGTAACGGGCAGCTTCTCGCTATTTCGCAAAATACGGCTCTTTTCTCGCTTATTGGCACATACTATGGCGGGAATGGCACGTCGACCTTTGCGCTGCCGAATCTACAGGGCAGCGCTCCCATGAATCAGGGAAATGGCGCCGGGCTCACTCCCCGCATTATGGGAGAGGTCGGCGGTGAAACAGCAGTGACGCTGCTGGTATCCCAGATGCCCGCGCATATGCACGCGGCAAAGAATGCGGCGGTCAGCAATGCAGGCACCCCGGGTCCTACAGTGACTTTCGGCGGGGGTGGTCGCGGAAAAGCGCCTGCGTATGCACCGGCATCTGCGCAGAACGCGGTTCAGTTGATGCAGCGGGCGGTAAGTCCAACGGGTGGCAATCAGCCGCATAACAATATGCCGCCATATCTGACGCTGAATTTTGTGATTGCTCTCCAAGGGATTTTCCCACCACGTTCCTAGGCGCATGACCGAGAGAGAGATTGCCTTACGGGACGCAGTTCCTGAAGATGCGGAGTTCCTTGCTCGACTGTATTGCGATGTACGCAGTCAGGAAACAGGTGCGTGGGGCTGGCCTCCGGAGCAGCAGGAATTATTCCTGCGCATGCAGTTTGATGCGCAATGCAGGTCGTATCGCGCAGGCTTCCCTGATGCAACCGATCGCATCATCTGTCTGGATACCGCAACCATAGGACGCATACTGATAGCGCAGAACGCTACAATAACGCGCCTGATCGACATTGCGTTGCTCGGAGTGTACAGAAACCGCGGTATCGGCACCATGCTGCTGCGCCAGTTGTTGCAAGAGTGCGAGAGGCAGGGCCGCGCTTTGCGTCTGCAGGTACTGCAAGGCAACCGAGCAATCCGGCTTTATCAACGACTCGGGTTTGTGCGAGCCAGCGCAGACCCAATGTACGCGCAGATGGAATGGACGGCTCCCTCGCGGCTGCTAGAAAGGTTTTGAATGGCGGAAAGACTTACCATTGTGGATTTTGCCCCGCATCGTCACACTCGTTTCCGAGTCGCGCAAACGGAGAACTACGAACTGGAATTGACAGAGGTCAACGACCATTCCAGCGCGCAGTTGGAGCAATTTTCTCTCATATTCACAGGGACCCCTTCACCATGGCTTCAGCAAGGTCTGTACAAGCTCGTTCATCCGCAGATGCAAGAGTGTGAGTTGTTTCTGGTACCCATCGGACCGGATGAAGTGGGTATGCGCTATGAAGCGGCGTTTTCACGTTTCATTAACACAGCCGGCGCTCTGCCCGACTCGACTTAGCTGCGGGCAGGATCACTTTATTCACGCAAGAAAATTGCGTTGACAATACTTCCCGGCTAAGGGAGACTTTCACTGGTTTACTAAGCCGTCTACAAATTGCGGATACCTTTCCATTCACCAGCAGAAAGGATTTGCGCACTAAGAACTAATTGTTTCCGGCTACTCTGGTAGTTATTTCTTTGCCGTCAGTTTCTAGTTGCTGCTATCGGATTTCACCCTCGCAAGGTTCATCTTCGCGGGAATGCTGGAGGTTAATCAATGCGCGCGTCGCGACTGTTTTCCTACCCAATGTTTTCCCGCGTCTCTCTTACGCTGCTCTTCATCTTGACATGTATTCAACTCGCCCAGAATGCAGCCCTGGGACAGAGACGCATCTCGTCGTCTGAGCCGTCGCAGCAGAGCCATTCACTCCATATTCAATTTTCCGGAGAACAGCCGCGTCCGCTCGCTATGGTGTCGGGTGATTTCGACGAAGACGGGGTTGATGATCTTGTTATCGGGTATGGCTTGCAAAAGGGTGGTTCGATAGCTTTGCTTCGTGGCAACCTCGATGCTATTGCACCGCAGACCCAGACCAGCTGGTTGGCTGCCGGCAGGCATGAGTATTCCGATGCTTTTCTCCAGTCGTCGAAGATGGTCCCGCTGAAGACACAACCCAGCCTGATGGTTTCAGCCGATGTAAATGGTGACGGTCACCTCGACGTGGTCTATGGATCGCAGGGGAGTGGCGTATTGTATGTAATGCTCGGAACCGGCCAGGGAACATTTTTGCCGCAGCCTGTTTCCGTTACGCTCCCAGGAACAATTACGGCGCTGGCTGCCTATCGCCCGGGAGCCCCGACGCCTGGGGAAGCCGTGATCGTTGGTTATGAATCAAGCCGCGGTGCAGGCTTGGGAATCCTGAATTATGGCACTAGGGGCTTGGCAATGAGTGCAACCTATTCGCTACCCAGCGCGGCGACTATGTTGACTGTTGCAAACCTCGACGCGGACTTCATTCCGGATACGGCCATTGTGGCCGGCGGCGAATTACTGGTGCTGCACGGCAAGAATGCTCTCAGCGGTGGAGGCAGGCTGGAAACGCTGCCGGTCAGCGGCGTGAAAACGGTCACGGCCGGCGAGTTTCTCTTCGATCGCCATGCGCAGATGCAGCTTTCAGTGGTGACTGCGAGCGGAAAGCTGATCACCCTTGCCCATCAGGGCCTCGATGCACGCCCCTACACTCCGCAGGAGATTGCAGCGGCACGGCGCCTGCAGCTGGCGCATCCCGGCTCGCCGTCACTGGCGCAACAGGCCGGCAATACGGCCAGCGAGCCCTGGGTTGAGGCCGAGAGCCACGCCGAAGCAGGCATGCTTACTTTCGGCTCCGACGTGCCGGTTCTGCTGCGCTCCCGTTTCTCGGGCAGCGGAATGGACGACGTGGTGGTGCTCAATTCTTCGCAGCAGCAGCGCGTAGTGATCAGCCACAACATGCCTGCACCCGAGTTGGCGCAGCCGGCACAGAGCCGGATTGCTGTCAGCAGCGCGCCCTCAGGCAGCGTGATTGCGGCGCAATCGATGCGTGTCAGCGCGGATGGACGGCCCGGGCTCGTGGTGCTGCATGCCAACGATCCCTCGCCGGAGATCGTGCTGCCAAGCCCGGGCAACACCTTTTACGTGAACGTCGCGGCGGACAACATAGGCACGACCACCGATACGAGAGATGGCTCACGCTGCACGCAAGGCGGGCCCGAGGCCTGCACGCTGCGCGACGCCGTTACCTTTGCGAACGCTGATGCGGCAGACAACATCAGCGCGGGCGAGACGGACACGATCATGGTGCCAGCGGGCACGTATCCACTGACATGGCAGGCGGGCACCATCGACGCCAACGGGAACGGCGTGACGCATCTCGAGATTCTTGGTCCGGTGACCATTATTGGGAGCACTTCGGGTGGCGGGGTAGTCATCGATGCGGATAACAACGATACGGTGTTCACCATCAATCCCGGGCCGTTCGGCTCGTTCAATCCGAGCGGCAGTTCGAACGTCTTCGATGTGACGCTGGAAAACCTGCTCATAGAAAACGGCAAGAACAGCAACAACGTCAACACCAATAGCAGCGGACTTACGAACAACGTTGGCGGCGGCATCAACTGGGATGCTTTTGGCACCGGAAATCTGACCCTCAATAATTCGAGCGTGGAGAAGTGCACAATTCTTTGGGGAGCTGGCGGCGGTATCTGGGCTGAGAATTCGACGGGCGGCGGTACTGGCAGGTTAACTCTGACTGGTGGCAGCATTTCGAATAATTCGACGCCCGAACAAGGGGGCGCCGTATATATAGCTTTTCCATCTGTGGCACTGTCAGCCACGAATACAGTGTTTAACGCCAATCGCGCCCAGGTAAGCGTCAACTCGAGTGATACAGGTGCGGATGGAACCGCAGGCGGACTTTTTCTCACAGGGCGAGGCACCGGCACACCCCAAACGACACTGACTGGTGTAACCGTGAGTTCGAATGTCGCTGACGTGGACGGCGGCGGCTTCGACACGGGCACAGGCATTGTTCTGGCCACGTCGGTTGTTAGCGGCAACACTGCCGGCCGCTGGGGCGGTGGTATATTGAGCGAAATCGTGTCGCCTGAAGCGGCAACCACCATCACCAGCACCAATTTTTTAAGTAATTCTGCGACCGCGGCTGGCGGCGCGATTCTTGTAGGTCCTGCTCCGCTGCCTACCGCAGTCACGGTCACGTTGACTGTCCCACCTTGCCCCTGGACTGGGTTCGGAGGTGTAATCGAATTGCCGATGTTCACTGCTCCCAATGTGACCGTCAACCCGGCGCTCGAATTGGTCGGCGCGAAAGCCGTAGTACCGAGGAAATTGACTCTGAGAGTATGCCCTCCCGGAGGCAACAGGTTAAACGGACCCGATATTGCATAGCGGTTCGCACCGACTAACGTCAACCCAAATGGACTACCTCCCAGGGAAGCTGAGCCGTCTACGAGCACCTGGAAATCACTTGCCGTGATGCCAGTCGCGTTGCTTGGGTTGAGCTGGACGGTGATTGACGTTGGTGGCTGTCCATACAGGAAAGTCGTGCTGGGACTTACGGCTATTTGCAGCGAAGTTCCAGTTTTAGCTTGCGCCGTGAAGTTGATCGCATCGGTCTGATTGTCAAAGGCTACAGTGACTTCCCCTGGACCGGACGTCGAAGGTGTCAGAACCGCAGTGCCCACGCCGGACGTATTGAATGTTCCCTTGCCCAGCGCAGGACTTGCGGTCACGCCTGTAACGTCGAACGAATACGTATAGTTGGCCGCTACGGCGGGAAATGCGCCGGTGATAGGATTGCCGTTCGAATCAGTGTTCAGGCCGACTGTGAGATTCATGCTTCCGCCCGACGGGATTGATGTGACGTCGGATGTGAAGCCAAGCTGGGCATACGGCGCGACAGTCATGTTCCCGGTCGACGGATCGTAAAGCACGGCCTGGTCGCAGCCATCGCCGGTGGTCGTCGGTCCGGCGTTGCATCCCCACCAGTTTTCGGTGGCGGTGACACTTCCTGCGCCC